>JAEOUB010000318.1 GCA_016839545.1 Candidatus Kariarchaeota archaeon
AACGTAATCCGGCATATTCCTCCTTTTTTCCCTCATTTTCTTCAGCAACTGTAGCCATTTTCAGATCCTTGAAGAATTGACGATGCTCTGGTTTCCATTCCTGTTTATGACAGGAGCTATCGTGAAAACATACATCACAGTCTCTTTGCTGAATGAGTCCTGCACAGAGCTGGTAACATCCCTCAGACACATAGCAGTTTCTACATGCCTTCATCGCCTCACCGCGAAGTATTTGAGGAGCATATCTACCTGATTTTACAAGATAGACATAGTTTCTTGCCACTACTGTATCAAGATGACTCCACTTAGTGGTATCCAGCATTGCCATATTGCCACCTGAGATATAGATCACCTTTCCAGGAACTCTACTGTCACTGTTGTGATAATCTGAGACAAGATCCTGGTAAATGTTCATCTGGATGTTGTGATCAGGACGGGGTGTGGCACCTGGCAAATTACCTGATTTTAACTCAAGGATCATAGGTTTGTCGATATAACCGTCAAGTCGCCCAGTGAGACCATAACCATAGTGTCGGATATCCACCTCACTTTTTCCTTGGATGGAGATACCTCGAAGTGGCAGACCATCCTCCTGAAGGTAGATTTCTGCCTCCTCTTTTGGATAGTCAGAGAGGATGAGTTCCACCTCATTCTGTTCAATTACATGTTTAATGCCATCAGGGAGATCTGATCTGTGAATAATTCGATCTGAAAAGAGATCATGTAACAGATTTCCTCGTACCATTTTCTTGTTCAGGATCCTGTCAAAATGAGCATCTGCTCCACTTGATTTTACATAGGTTTTCCGGGGACAGGTGATGGCATCCAGTGTCTCAGTCACACTGACAAGGTATCGTGGTTCTATAGTGAGAAATCCATCTGAACCAATAGTTGGTACATCCTTGGGAAACTCCACGTATACCTCGTCCTGTATTCTTAGAAACGGGATAAACTGAAGCCATGGATCATCAAGCCTGACAGTGATCGTATCACCCTTTTCTGATACCACATCAATACTGTTGACTGAGAGGGCTGAGACAATACCATAAAACTTCACAGTTCCCACAGGAAATTGGGAACCTAAGTTTACTAAAAGATTTACTGAGAGTAAGGGCTGAAAGCACTAATAGAATAGAGATTGATATTTTGTAAATATTCTCTGGTTGATTTTTTATGCCCAGTGACCCTGTTCGAGCATGGAATTGGCGACCTTGAGGAAACCTGCGATGTTTACACCACCGAGCAGATTGGTATCATAGGTCTTAGCAGCACCAGCAGCCATCTTGTAGATGTTGACCATGATTCCGTGGAGTCTCTGATCGACCTCTTCACGGGTCCATCCAAGACGGAGGGAGTTCTGGCTCATCTCAAGACCGGAGGTTGCAACACCACCAGCATTGGCAGCTTTGGCAGCACCAAAGATAACACCGGCTGCAAGGAACTTGTCAACTGCTTCTGGCTCGGAAGGCATGTTTGCACCCTCACCGACAGCGATAACACCGTTATCAATCAATGTCTGTGCCTCTGCACCGTTGACCTCATTCTGAGTGGCGGATGGCAATGCAATATCCATCTGTTTCTCCCATGGTCTCCTTCCTGCGTGGTACTCAACTGGCCCACCAAAGTGGGTTGCATACTCTGAAATTCGTCCTCTTCGGACATTCTTCAGGTCCATGACCCAAGCAAGCTTGTCACGGTCAATACCATCAGGATCGTAGATGTAACCCCCAGAGTCTGAGAGGGTCACTACTTTACCACCAAGGTCAAGAACCTTTTCGGTGGCAAACTGGGCAACATTTCCAGAACCGGAGATACCAACGGTCTTTCCACTGAATGAATCATTTTTCAAGTCCTTCAGTGCTTCCTGGACGAAATAGACGGTACCATACCCAGTAGCCTCGGGACGGATGAGTGATCCTCCATAGTTAAGACCCTTTCCGGTGAGTACACCAGTACCGTGGACATTCTTGATCTTGCGGTACATGCCGTACATGAAACCGATCTCACGACCACCGACACCAATGTCACCTGCGGGAACGTCGGTGAACTGGCCAATGTGCCTGTTGAGCTCAAGCATGAAGCTCTGAGTGAACCTCATGACCTCAGCATCAGACTTACCCTTGGGGTCGAAGTCTGAACCACCCTTACCACCACCCATGGGCAGTCCGGTAAGAGAGTTCTTGAAGATCTGCTCAAAACCAAGGAACTTGATGATACCCAGGTAAACGGAGGGATGGAACCGAATACCACCCTTGTAGGGGCCAATGGCAGAGTTAAACTGTACTCTGAACCCACGGTTGACTTGCAGCTTGCCCTGATCATCATACCAGGGAACTCTGAACTGTATTACTCGCTCGGGTTCTGCCAGCCTCTCCAAAATACTTGCTTCCTGAAACTCAGGATTGGCATCAAGTGCGGGTTGGATTGACTCGTAGACCTCCTTGACAGCCTGATGAAACTCGGGCTGATGAGGATCTCGTGCGATGACCTTCTTTATCACAGATTCGATATATTCTGAAGATGACATTTTAGTGGTCTCCATAAAATCGCAATCGTCTTCTGACGGCGAACTGAACCCCCCTTCAGGGGTTGATATATTAAAAATACCGTCCTTTACACTAACCCCGCCATTTCATCTCATAAATGTTGTCAAATATCCAAAAATAACATTATAGGCACTCTACATCCAACTTCTGCTCACTCGAGTCCCATAACCACCACGATTTCTTCACAAATCACACCATGAAACAAAGAACATTTTTCTACAATCACCCATCTCCTTCCTCATGGGACAAGTAATCGAACCAAATTCCATTGCAGCAATTAGATGGGGTCTGCAAAATTATGATGGTGCCGAGTTTGATGTGCGTATCACAAAAGATAACGTGCCGATAATACATCACGACACCTACATACATGGCACTCTCAAAAAAATCCAGGATCTCACCTGCGAGGAGTGTATCAATGACCACAAGCTGGAAACTCTAGAAGCACTGGTCACCGATCCCGAGGTCATCCGCCTGTGTAACGAGGAAAAGAGGTTCCTGTGGCTTGAACTCAAGCCTGACTGTGAGTTCTGGCAGCCTGTTGACGGTATTGTCCATGCCACCCGGATGTATGGCCAGATTGATTATATTCTCGAGAAAGGTGGTGTTGACCTCAGCCAGATCAATATCTTCTCGTTTAACCAGCAATTATGCCAGCCCTTTGTCGACGATGGAAAATATCGAGTGTATGCAATAGTGCCCTTCATCGATGAGTGTGATACGCGAAGCGGCCTCATTCGAAAAATTCTGAGTCTTCCCCGGTTCTTTGCACCCAAGAAGAACCTGATCTGGCATGGTAAGAGGCTGAAAGACAAGGGCTTTGATGGGATGCTGTTCCCCAACCAGTATGTCACCGGTATCAGATCACTGTGGCATCCCAGCCTGAAAAGAGTGGACAAGAAGCTACGAGATGAGAATTTCGATCTGGTGACACAGACACAGACGCTTGAGGATGAGCAGAAGTATGACGGCGTTATTCGGTTCACTGATCACTGTGTCCCTGCAGACAATCCCCGTCAGACAGGTACCTTCAAAAATCATATTGTTATCCACAGGGGCTGTGGTGTGGATCCACTTGAGATAGAATAGTTAATCGAACCTGTGATTATCCCTGTATTGGCGTCACTCTGTTTTCAACAACAAACTTGTTCATATTGTATATTGCAAGGATAGTCCATCCAATGATGAGAATGAACACGATGAGCTTGACTGCTGGAGGTCGTGTCGACTGTCGAACCGAGAGACCGATGGTTGCAGGTAGCAGCAGAATCCACACAATGATCTCTGCCAGCAGTGGGAGACCATCAACCCAGAGGTAAAATCGATCCAAGAGCTCAACATTGTAGACCAAGATGATGAAATAACTGATCCACATCAGAGCAAAAAACACGATCGCATAGACATTCAGTGCCAGTCCAAAAAGATATTCCCAGGTGTTCCCGTCACTCATCTTCACATAGAGATCGATTCTAAAATATATTAAGTATCAGGACTGTCACGATAGTGATTTCAATTTAGATTGTTTTATTCTACCGAATTTCAGAGTGGCATTCAATAATCGACAAACTCGACAGAGCTATCTGGGGAGATAATGGCTGATGCATGACGCAGTGCCCAGCAGGAGAAGACCACACCAACCGGCAATGATGCAGGGTGGCGGCTGGCAAGATTGATATTGACATCCATCACTGTCTGACCTGCTCCCACTCCCATGGGTCCAATTGGCAGCACATTGCATGCCTCCATCAGGCTATTTTCAAGATTGGCCACTCGCTCATCTGCATGTCTCTCACCCAATGGTCGTAGTAATGCTTTCTTGGCAAGGTTCATACAGATATCCTCTCCTCCTCCGATACCCACCCCAATTCTATAGGGGGGACAGCCGGCAGGACCTGCCTCTGCCAGAGCATCAATAACAAACTGCATGGCACCCTTCAGACCAAGTCCGGGTTTGAGCATACCCAGCTTGGCAATATTGGATGAGCCACCACCTTTGGTCATCGCAGTTATTTTCAACTTATCTCCCGAAACAAGATCCAGGTAGAAATAGGGGATATGACCCCGGGGATCAATATTATTTCCTGGATTACCCTCAAAGAAATCCACAGTGTTGGGGCGTAGCGGTACCAGCTTGGTTGCCTCCCCTGTTGCCTCTCGAAGGATCTCCTTCAGTTCAGATTTGAGTGGGAACTGATCTCCCACACTCAGAATAAAGCTGACAATGCCGGTATCCTGACACATGGGGGCACTTGTCTCACGGGCAAGTTCCACATCATCGAGGATATTGGATATCTGCAGCAGGGCTCCCTCGTGGTTGAGTACCTCCTGCTTGATCTCCTGCATGGACTGCTGGACATCATGTGGGAGTGATGTGGCTGACAGTCGCAGGAGTGCTATGGCTGTCTCCTTGATGGTTGTCTTGATACCCGATGTATCATCTACTTTCTGTGTGTCTTCTTTTTGTGATCTGAAAAACATCAGTGCATCGCCTCCAGTGTCTTGTCAATGATGGCATATGCATCTTTTTTACTTTCCATTGTCTTCTTACGGTTCTCCTCAAAGAAATTGTTACCATGGGCATCGATACCAATCATGAGGGGTCCAAATTCCTCTACCTGAAGTACCCACAGGCACTCTGGCATACCCAGCAGGTCATACCAGTGGACTTCAAGGACCTCCTTTACTCCTTTGGCTGCCAGCAGGGCAGCACCACCTGTGAACATACCATAGACTGCTCCGAATTTCTCACAGGCCACTGTTGTTCGTGGACCCATCCCTCCTTTACCAATGATTAACCGGGATCCAAAAGTCTCGATAAAGATATCCTGGAAGATCTCCATACGATTGCTCGTGGTGGGACCACCGGCTACCATATTCCACTTACCAGTCTCATCCTTCTGCATAATGGGGCCACAATGAAAGATACCAAGCTCACCAAAATTAACAGGTAGGGTCTCTCCCTTGGCATGGAGGTCAAGGGCATGTTTGTGTGCGTCATCTCTAGCTGTGACAATCTTCCCTGTCACATAGATATTATCGCCTATTTGTAGCTTCTTCACATCCTCCTCTGACAGTGGGAGTTGAAGATGATATATTGCCATAGGTGCTATGGAATCTATATGAATTATAGAGCTATCGAAAATTTCCTCATTAGTCTCACAAAATCTGTAGTTTATTCGAAATATAAGGTAGAAGATTGGACATATGTTTAGTCTATAACAAATTCTTGACCAATTGAGGAAGAACTAAAGTGACACCACGATTGCAATGGCACGGTGGTCTGATATGGACTCATCTCCAAGAACCTGTGCACTGCTTGCTCCCACAGTCCACTCAGATGATAGCCAGATGTAATCAATCCTAGCATTTGCCAGCCCCTCACTCTCAAAGAAATAAGATGTAGTCTCGTCTGCAGCTCCACCTGCCTCCACGTAGCCGTCACGATACGCTTCTGTCAGAGCGATATAGCTGGGATCCTCAGTAATATCCCGGGGGCTCTCCTCGCTTTGGGCAAGTACTGTATTGAAATCACCCATGACAATGTAGGGAGTGGTCAGATCATCCGTGATGGCAATGATAGAATCGACTTGCCCCAATTGGTCACTGGGTGACTGAAATGTGAGATGAGTATTGATCACAGTTATCAGTTGATCGCCAAGATCCAGAGTCACAACGATTGCCACCCTGTTCAGTGCCTCTTCTGATGGCAGAGCCACAGTTTCGGCTTCGAGAATTGGAAATTCTGATAGGAGACTCACTCCCCAGACATCATCCCGGCTGTCAGGTCCACTGTAGAAGTACATCCCCAGTTGTCCGGAAAGCCAGCGGACACCATCCTGGTTGGAACTCACTGCACGGTTTCCCTCGCTCTCCTGCAGCCCCACCACCTTTACACCACTATCGCGGATCAGGTCTCTGACAAGTTCAAGGTTATTGCCTCCACCCGTTCCCGCATCATAATACAGGTGAACATTGTATGACATCACTCCAAATGATGTACCAGTGTCTGCTGCAGGTGGAAGATTGTTGTATCCGATCAGAAGCACACTCAATACTCCCATAACAAGGAAGCCGGTATAGAGTACACGTTTCATATCTCATCCCTCCACTTGTAGGCAATCATGCCGCTACTCGGCAGGATCAACCCAATTATCAGGGTGTAGAGGCGGGTGGTCTCCACAAGAAGAGGTTGTAGTGGTGCGGGCATTCCCGTCCAGAAAGGAGTGGCAATCTGGAAGAATGTCAGCAGTAGAACGAGGAACTGAACACCACCCATTCGTATCCCCAGCATCTTGATAGACCCCTCACGTTTGATCCGGGTTGCCTGACTCAACAGAAGAAATGCACTCAGGACAACCAGCAGAATTGCAGCATAATACAGGAAATCAATCTTGAGAAATATCACACCGATCAGGCTTACAAGGTAGGTAGGCAGGATATATAGTTGATATCGTCGAATCAGATCAGGGCGATCCATGATCAGATACGAGGATGCAAGAATGCCAACCACCGATACGAAGGTGATGATGAATACCGAGGACTGATTCCAAGCCGCCAATACATTGGGAAAACCAAACATGATCGCAAAGATACCGAGGAACCCGATAAGAGCTGAAGTAGATGACATCTCTGTGGCATCATACGTTCTGATAATATGCCGACCAGTGACAAACATGGTGCTGACATACCAGATAATGACAAAGAAGAAATGAAGCAGACGTGTGGAGCTAGTGGCATACAGTGAGGAGAAATTGGTCAGCCCCAGTACTGCAAAATTGGAGAGAATTCCCACTGCAGCAGCCAGCGCAAATCTCTTCTGTAGGATGAGTAATGTTGAGATCAGCAGTGGTGTGATTGCTATCTGGAAGAGGACTGCAAATGCGAGACTAAGTACAGGATTGGAGACAAGAGTGAGAAGAAGAGATGCAAAGGCGATCCCTATTGAGATCTGGTAAAATCGGTCAGTATGTGGGTAGTACAGTGAAGAAATGGCAACATACAGAAAACCACTCAGTGTAGCAAAGAACAGTAGAACTGAGGCATTTAGACCTCCACCACCAAAATTCAGGATAAATACCATTGCTACCGTGTGCACAAACATCCGTATATACCAGAATATGGAGAAGCCACCTAGCAGAATCATCAAGAGCTCATCGTATTCAAGCTCCCCCTCTCTTCGTATCACGAAAGTATATCTACGCTTATGTTTTAAAGAATTGCCCGAAAAGAAAGGTCAAACACGAATATTTGACGTCAAAATTCAGACTCGTCTCTGAGAGTATTTGTTTGATGTCTATTTATTACCCTAAATCTTTATCATTAATGCCACATCACATCCCCTGTGGTAAGATTAGAATTTGTGCTGTTGAATGTTGCTGGATTGATAATATCGATGTTTTCAGTCGCTGTGACGTACAATCTTTACAGGAAATACCGACTTGCGAGGACACTGGGTTTCCTGTGGACAGCGGCGATGATATTTCTATGGAATATTGCCCATATCCTCTATGATGTTATTCCGGGTGATGCCTACGATACCGCGCGGATCGCCTATGTACTTGCACAGGTTGCAGGAATGTTTCTTATTTTGGGAGTGGTGTTCTCTTTCTCCGTCCTGAGAAATGAGAGCCTGAGTATCAATACAGTGTTCTATTCACTGATCCTATCCTTCTTTCTGGCATTGCTACTCGCACGTCCTGATTTCATGGATATTGTCTACAGTGTCGAGAATGAGAGTTGGAACTCAGAACCTCAAAATGGGGTGGTTTGGGGTCTCTACTCATTGTTTATCCTGATATTTCTGGCACTTGAGTTGTATTTACCCTACATCCGATTTGCATCAGGTGCAACCGGTGACAGCCGTAAGTACACCTACATCCTGTTGGTTCTCTCACTTATCGGTCCATTGGCCAATGCACTATTGGGTCTGATTCTGAGCCTTGGACTTCCAGCTGTATCACGGTACCTTATTGCGAACCTGGCATTTCTCGGGATCTTCTATATCTACCTTGAACAGCCATTTGTTGGCATTCAGGACTCAGTAGAAGTCAAGCAGATCATGATATCCAACAATGCGGGTATGCCAGTTCTCACCTCAGCTGATCTGGGTGATGCTGCACTGCAAGCAGGTGCACTTCACGGTATCAATTCCATACTTGACGAGATCACAGGGCCCGGATCAAACTTTGTATCGGAGGCAGAAGAAGCAACCAGGAAGATAGAGTTGGCCGATGAGCGGTTCTATATCATTCGAATTCGAGATCTTGTCTGTATCTTCCAGTACAGTAACCACTCAGGTGTCTGCATTGCCAAGTTCACTTCTCTCGGTCGTATCTTGCGTGACATCTCTGATGAGGATCCCACACCTATCAAGACCTTCATCAGTTTCTATCAGGATTACTTCCCCGATCAGTCCGATTTGATAGGTGAGAATATGATGACAAGTGCTCCATTGAAAGGGTTCTGATCATATTACACCTTTCTTATAATTTCTTGATTTCAGATACTCCTCAAATTGAGCAGTAGATGTGAACACGAGTGCTTGCTCATCACTGCTATCTCGGGGTTCAACTGTGAGCCACTTTCGGAATTTCTCCACGTCCTCGATATAATCCAGATCGATACATGCCTCAGGAAATTCAGTCAGTAGAAGAGCTGTATCGAGATTAAACTCACTTTTGACCCTATGCCTCATATAGTCAAAGGTCAGACGTCCGAATAGATATCTTATGATCGCACGGATTGATAGAAACTTGATACTACTCAGGACATTCTTTCGGTTTCCAATGAGTTCATTGAGGATCAGGAGGATCTCATCATCAACTGCCTCATTTCTGAATACTAACATATCCCCAAATCTGAGGTTAGCCTCACGGGTTCTGAAAGGGACTTTGGTGATCTCAGGAAAATACTTGAGTACATCTTCTGCGAGTACAAGATTCCAATAAAAGGCATATTGCGGTTGTTCTTCAACAACTCTGGCAACCTTGTCAATCATATCACTTGTGACCAGTGGAATATCCGCAGATATATTCATGATATGTGTCGGTGGAGTTTCCCATGTCCTGTAGAATTTCAGGATCTCCTGAAAGGTTTCGAACGGTGTATTGCCACCCGGAACATAATGTAATGGTTTGACCGTTGTGATCGGAAATGAATCCCGTGTCTGTCCGGCAATAGTGATAGACCCCACTTCTTCTGCCCCATCAACCGCCTCAACGATATGCTGGAGCATCGGCTTCCCACCGAATTCGATCAGGACCTTGTTGGTCACTCCAGTTGCCGTTTGCATTCTGGAGTAGTTATCCCTGATCTTCTTTCTCTCTTTGTCAATATTACCAACAGACGCTGGGATGAATACATCTATTGGCACCCAACTCTGATTGTAGTGTACGCTAATAAAGGTAGTGTATTCGACGAGTAGAGCGTTTGTTGGTTATGAGGGCCTGTTACTGGTCACCCTTCAGTGCCATCTTGATATAGTCCAGTAATTCCAAGGCAATTTTCTCAGGTTCAGAACTGAGAATCTTATCCGTCGTTGCAAGGTCGGGATTATTAATATAAACCAACTTGATCTCTTTCGTGGTCTTCTCTATCTGATCTCTCATCTGCGATATCTTAACCATCTCCCGGATCTCCACTGGATTAATCACAACAGACAACATGTAATCTCTCTGTCCTCCTCTCACAGGCATGGGTACTGAGAAAATCAGATTGATAGAACCATAATTGGAGCTACTGTGGATG
>JAEOUB010000002.1 GCA_016839545.1 Candidatus Kariarchaeota archaeon
GGATTGGCCAGTGGTATCTTGAGATTGAGCTCAGTGATCATCATCCTGTAGCAACGACCCAGCTCTTTCTTGGTAATTCTGGAATGGAGTGCAATCTCATCAAGGGTACGTGGAACACGTCGCTGCCGGGCAGCAGCATATGCAGATGCTGCAACCATAGCTTCAATTGATCGACCTCGAACGAGACGATGCTTGATTGCATTGCGGTAAATGACAGATGCTGTCTCCTTGACAGATCGTGGAAGTCCCAGCTGGGATCCAAGCCGGTCAAGTTCAGACATTGCCTGTGCCAGGTTCCTGTCCTGACTGGAGTGAACCCGAGAGATTGAGTTCCATTTGCGGAGACGGTAAATCTGGTTACGCTGTCGTGGAGACAGTTTCTTACCATTAGAGTCACGATCCTCCCAACCGATATGTGTTGATAGTCCTTTGTCATGGACAGTCAGAGTCATGGGAGAGCCAACCCGGCTTCTCTTGGTACGTTCTGCAGAATTGAATGCACGCCATTCGGGTCCATCATCGATGATCTGCCCAGTGAGGACTGTCCCGCAATCAGAACAGATATTGTCCCCTCGTGCAAAATCCTGTACAATTGATGAACCACCACAATCGGGGCATCTACTCGAGATTTTGTCTTCTGTTTCCCTTTTACTAACAAACTTATCTGTACCAAGATTTGAAATAGATATCACCTATTGGAGCCCCTTCCACAAAATAGGGCAAATTCGCTGGAAACAGTACTTAAATTTTGTTACTGCGCCAACCGTACAGCACGCCGCCAAACTTTCCTATTTAAACTTTGTTCTAAAATATTAAGTATTGCCCTCCCAAAAGCCCATTTCGTGAATGTCCCCCAAATTTTGCATTTTAACCTCTTGGGTAGAGACAATTGTGTCGTCATTGCCAAGAGCTCAAGATTTTAAGCATCTTGATCTGAGAGGATGTGTGGAACTGTCTGCAAACGCATTCATTGAGACCCTGTTTGGATGGTGGGAAGACAATCAGCGTGCTGACCTACCGTGGCGATTGACTCAGGATCCCTACAAGATCATGGTGAGTGAATTTGCATTGCAGCAAACACAGGTATCACGTGTGGTGCCCAAGTACGAGGCATTTATTGACGCATTTCCCACCGTGATCAGCCTTGCGAATACATCTCCTGCCGAGGTGATCACCCTGTGGCAGGGTCTGGGATACAACCGCAGAGCTCTGTGGCTCCATCAGGCGGCAGTCCATATTGCAGCCACTGCAGACTTCACCTACAGCCCCGAGGAATTGATTGCGCTGAAAGGAATTGGCGATTACACCAGCAGATCGATACCAATCTTTGCATTCAATACAGATATTGCGGCGATAGACACCAATATCCGCAGAGTACTGATCTATCACAAATTTGCAACTGAAACTACCAAACCCAGAGAACTGCAGACAATTGCAGATAGGCTGCTACCACGAGGTCGCAGTCGTGATTACCACAATGCCCTGATGGACTACGGTGCACTGTATCTCACAGCCAAGTTCACCGGGATTGCCTCAGTCTCCCGGCAACCCAAGTTCAGTGGCTCAAAACGAGAACTGAGAGGCATTATTATTCGGTTACTGACAGAGAGAGCCCACAGCAAGGCTGAGCTGAGAAAGGCAGCTGGAAGAGACTGTACTGCGGTAATCAAGGATCTTGAACGTGATGGCATGATACAGATCAAGGGTACAACTGTTTCCCTGCAGTCCTGATCGAGAAAAGCTATTCTCTAACCCGAAGCAACAAATAGGTGTATACTGCAATATACTCATCAGAACCCACAGTTTTCTTCTCCTACTCCTGCTCATGTTTCATCCTGTCACAGCACAGGTTGACGAATACCCATGGTTGGCAGATATCCTGCAAGACGAAAGTCTTCCCGGAACTGTCTACGGAGATGACTCTGTGGTCTGGGGAACCAGCCTGGGACCCTATCTCAACTCCACCGAGCTGAAAGAGAGGCTGGATCTCATGACATCTACCTTTCCACAACTGGTCTCACCCTTTGTCCTGGGAGAGAGCTACGAGGGCAAGACCATTCACGGGATAGTCCTTACAGTACCACAGCAGACCAGCCTCGAGAAAAAATATGACAGTATCCTTGTGGGTGCCCATCATGCCCGTGAGGCAATCACAGTGATTGATATTGTCCTCTTTGCAGAGCGGGTCATCAAAGCCTATCTGGAGGGAGACAGCTGGGCAGTAGACCTGCTAACCACAGTCAACCTCCATATTGTCCCCATGCTCAACCCTGATGGTGTGGATTTTCTGCATCAGTTTCCATGGCAGCGGAAAAACATGCAGCTCTTCGATGGCGATTTTGACGGCTTCCTATCTGATAACTTTGAGGCCCAGGATGTCGATGGTGATGGTTATGTCCATATGATTCTGAGTGATGCAGGTGGGTTTGATGGCTACGAGGGAATTGACGGGGATGACAATGATACCAGGACAGGAGAGGACCTGCCTGGAGGTATTGATCTCAACCGGAATTATGCCTACGAGTTTGTGGGAGATGGCTCTTCAACCTCACCCAATTCCTATACCTATCGAGGACCAGAACCCTTCTCTGCCCCTGAGACACTTGCATTTTCAGAGTATGCATTAGCCAACCACTTTACCATGAGTATGAGCCTGCATTCGGGGATAGAGGCAATTATTGCACCATGGGGATATACTCCTTTTGCAGCACCCGATGCTCAGCTGTTTGATCGTATTATGACTGAACTTCAGATGCGTGCCTACTATCCAAGCTGGGCCGAAGTAGGCGGATATGGCGTAAATGGCGAGTGGGGAGATTGGATGTATGGTGAGCTGGGATCGATTGCTATGACGATTGAGACCTATGGGGCGGATACCTTGCAGGTGACCAACAACAGGTACTACGGTATCTGGGATGCATTCAATCCGGCAGCCAACAATATCTACGATCAGACCATGTTTGGTGTGCAGAAACATCTGGATTACTATTTCACAGTGCCTCAGCAGGATTACTTTCCACAGTATGTTGATGTGGGTAATGTGGCATTTGACCGGCATGATGGCCAGCTTGCCTATGAGATTGAGATACTCTCAGTCGAAGAGGGGGTCGATCTGCAGGTAGAGATTTACAATCCTGAGACCTATCTGTGGGAGTCAATCCATACCAATGACTACCTGGCACTATCTGATGTTCACTACGAGATTATCGATGTGGCAGATACTGTAGCAGATGAGCACATTAGGACGTATATCGGAGATAGTTCCAAGGGCTGGTCATACTATACAGATTTCAGTGATGGACCTGTGGGAGAGGGGCTCTTCGGTGATTTACTGCTCAGAACTTCATCTACTCCCGCAAGTGAGACTTCGGATACCGAGCCTAGCGGTGCCACACTATCAACTGTCATCATGTTCAGTTCTGCACTGGTAGTCCTTGTAATCAGAAATCGTCGATGATCTATCAATCATGAGCAATTATAGGTTCTAGCTCAATTTCCCGATTCAATCGTTTTTCTGCAGTGTAAGGTATCAACATGGCCACCGGGTAGAAGATACAGGCAAGTGGGAATGAAATAGGCCCAAGAGTGGTATAGACCATTGGTCCGGCTGCCACACCCAGTGCCCGTGAGATTCTACGAGATACCTGGATGATCGACCAGGTTCTGCCCCGCAGGTTATCTGAGATATGAGAGAAGTACCATGATTCCCAGATAGGATGTCCCAGGTTGGCCACTGTGATCCGTCCCACATAGAAGATAGAGATCAGCTCAAATGTGGGGGCAAATGCAATGCCCGTTGCAAGTAGTGGCACTACTAGATTGAACATGACCACTGTCTTTGCCTTACCATACCCCTCGGCATAGCGAGAGGCGATAATAGACCCTGAGGCAATGCCAATATTACCCAGTGCAGTCAGCAGACCCCATTCCCAGTCAGATGGTGTGAATACCGTCAGGATGTAGAAATCCATGAATGGCACAATGAGTCCTGAGACAAAGCCGAGAATGATTTCCTCGACTCCAAAGGCTTTCTGCATCTTCAGTTCCTGCTCATCAATCTCCGTGATGGATACCTCGGCATTCTTCTCCAGCAGTTCTACAGGAGTGTCGGGAAGCAACAATGACAGAAGCACGCCGGCGATACCAAAAAATGCCAGGATGAAAAAGCCAACCTCAAAATCTGCAAATCCAAACAGAGACAGCTCGTAGTTCTGAAAGATGAACCCGAAAGCCAGGGGACCAATAAATGCCATCAGATTACGCAGTCCTGCCTGCAGACCCAGATTACGGGTACGGTCATCTCCCTCCGCAGTTTCATCTGCCATCTGAATGGACAGTGCCATCCTGGATATTCCAAAACTGACAGTGGTGACTGCCTGAGCAACGATCAGCATCAGAAGGGACTCAGAGTTGATAAAATATGCAAACAGTGTCACACCGATGGAGAAGGTGACAAATGCCACAACAGTGGTTGATTTGCGGCCCTTGATATCAGTGGAGATCCCTCCGAGGATCATGGGAATGGCAACAGCAAGAGCCTGAACCACGTAGATGTAGCCATAGGACTGCAGATCCCAGCCTGCAGTGATCAGTGCGATAGGCAACAGGTACCGTTGCAACCCGTTAAGCAAGCCCAGAAACCCGGTGATAGCAATAATAACTTGAATACGATTCACAGACTCGCCAATATTGTGTTCAACCCCTCCCTCTTAAGATGTCAGCTTCGACGCAAAATTTCCTTGATGTATCATACACCTGTGAGAAGTGATATATCTTTGGCATCATCAGCTCCCTCATGAGTCGCAATCGTGATATGATGAGCTGGGCAGAACAGAACCTCAATACACGTATACAGCGAAC
>JAEOUB010000319.1 GCA_016839545.1 Candidatus Kariarchaeota archaeon
GTAGAACAAATTGCAGGAAAAAGAACCACAGTGATAAACGACTTTCTTCCACATTGGGTTCATTTGGAAGGGCCCGAACGAGAGTTACCGTGAGTAAACCGTAGAGAATCACAGGAAAGATGGGATAGAGGAGCAGAAGTGCCAGTATCCCTGTGAATGCAAGGGTGGAAATCTGATCAATAGTTGAAGGTAATTCAATTGATATGGCAATCAAAATCCCTGCAATGGCACTGATAGACATAATCACGGGGGTAATCTGTTGAAAACTGGCGGGAGATCTTCCTGTGAGGAGGGAGAGGACCGAGGTGGCCTCATTTGTCCATGCTGCAACGACAAAGGGATAGGCTACAAACAGGGCAGCCACCAGCAGAAAAGATTGGACCAAGGACAGACGACGATTGGAATAATCACCAAAATTCTCAGTTGCAGGCCTATTCCAGAGGAAGAAGATAATGAGGTCAATATTGAGTACAAGGAATATTGCCTTCGTCAGCAAGGTGGCATATGGGTTCAAACCCGAGAAGACTGTCTGAAAGAGCATAACAAATGCAATACCCAGACCAATACCGTCCCGAAGCTCTGCACCAGAATAGGAATAGAGAGGGATGAGCAAGACTGCCATTGCGATCAGACTTGCCAGAACAGCTACCACAGAATTATCAATGAGAGAGATCACATTCAAAGCTATGATCACCAGTACGACCCCAAGGTTGAATTTGGGTAATCTACCCAGTCTTTCCAAGATATAGAGGGGGAAACCGGATAGGAAAAGTAAGACCAACAGTACTGTCTCATTAAGACCGGAGGTACTGAAATTAAGGACAAAAACCTGGGAGATAAACCGGGTCAGGTGTGAGATATAGAAGAATACAATGAGAGCAGTAAGGAGAGTTCGTCTGTCAGCTGATTGCACGTTGTGATCGTCATTGTGTCAGTATTTGAAGGTATTCAGACCTGTATGATTTTACAGAGGCATATTCCCATGCTTGCGCTTCATTCTCGACTCTCTTTTGGTTAACAATGGCCAGAGCGCCTCGATGATTCTCGGTCGAGTCTCCGATGGCATAATGATCTCATCGATGTGGCCCAGCTTAGCAGCAGTAAATGGCGAATAGAACTGCTCTTTGTATTCTGTGGTCAATTTATCGATCTCAGCATTTTTCTCATCGTCATCCTCCATAGCATTGAGTTTTCGACCATGCAGGATCTTGACAGCGCCTCCAGCACCCATGACTGCAATTTCTGCAGTCGGCCATGCAAAGTTATAATCTGTCGCCAAATGCTTAGATCCCATCACAATATAAGCGCCACCATACGCCTTACGAGTGATCACAGTAATCTTAGGAACAGTAGCCTCACAATAGGCATACAGGAGCTTGGCACCATTCCGTATGATACCACCATGTTCCTGTTGTAATCCGGGTAGAAAACCAGGGACATCAACAAGGGAGATAATTGGAATGTTGAAGGCATCACAGAACCGTATGAACTTCCCACCTTTAATCGAGGCATCAATATCAAGAGCACCTGCAAGGATCTTCGGCTGATTCGCTACAATTCCTACTGAAACACCGTTGAGCCTGGCAAACCCGATAATGATATTCTTGCCCCAGTGCTCAAAGACCTCCATGAATTGACCGTGATCAAATATCTCGTGGATAATCTCTTTCATGTCATAGGGAGTGTTTGAGTCATCAGGAATTATCTCATCCAAGCGGTCGCTTGTTCTGGCCTTATCATCAGTTGGGTCTATAATAGGTGGATCCTCAAGATTATTGGAAGGGATGAATTGTAGCAGGTTCCTAACCAGCTCAATTGAGTCATCCTCATCTCTTCCTGCAAACTGTGCCACACCTGTTTTGAAGGCATGGACACCGGCACCACCAAGCTCGTCAAATGATGTCTTCTCACCCATAACTTCCTCAACAACAGATGGTCCAGTGATGAACATATGAGAGGTATCCTCAGTCATGATAATGAAATCAGTCAGTGCAGGAGAGTATACAGCTCCGCCAGCAGATGGACCCACAATAACAGATATCTGTGGAATGACACCAGATGCATTGACATTGGAGAAGAAGATATCACCATAGCCTGCAAGTGCATCGACTCCCTCCTGAATTCGTGCACCACCCGAGTCATTGAAACCGATGACAGGTGCTCCATTTTTCAGAGCTCGCTTGTAGATGTCAACAATCTTTCGAGCATGTGCATTACCCAGTGATCCTCCAAGAATCGTGAAATCCTGGGAGTAGACATACACAAGACGACCATTGATACGACCATAGCCTGTAACTACACCATCTCCATCAAGCTCTGGCTTGCCCTTCATGAGCCCGATACCTTTGTGGACCAGAAACTGACCTGTCTCGACAAATGTACCAGGATCCAGTAATTTGTCTATTCTCTCACGAGCAGTATATTTGCCCTTTTCATGTTGGGCTGCAATGCGTTTCTCACCACCACCTTGAAGTGCCTCATCTACTCTCTTGAGGTAGTAGGCAATCTTTTCAGATGTTGTACCGGTGGGTGAGGGTTCTGAAGTTTCATGCTTGGCTTTGGTTGATCGGGATGGCATCTCTACATGAGGAATTTTGGGGAGTTCTATAAAATGTTTCATGCTGTTGCAAAAATAGGATTACGAATAACCCGATGTGAAAAATCTGTGCTGGTTTTATTTATTAGAATTGTTTGATATAAAATATTAGCCGCTCAACAGATTTATGAAAAACTTCACCTAACATCCCATATGGAGGGTGACCCTAAAATTGATTCAGTTCTTATCGAGTCAATTCAAGGATTGCTCAAGAACCATAATTACACCCAGGCTAACGAACTCGTAGAGAAAATAGATGTAGAACTGAAGATTTCAGACCCGCAAAACGTAGAATTTCATCTTTTAAAGGCAAAGGTCTTCGGGTCATTCGGTGTAGGGAGAGGAAAAGAAGGCTATCAAATCTATTTGCGGTTACTCAACAAGTTCCCTGAGAATGTAGGGGCTGACATCAGACACAGTACACTCCTTCAAATTTGTAGGATGAAATCTCTCTTTGGCTATAATGATGAGCTAGGAGATTTCCTTGAATTTGCTAAGAAGACTAGCAAGACTCTACTTGAAAGAGATGCAGCAGAAAAGTATCTGATTGAACTTGATGAAATCTATCTTCTATACTATACGATGAACAGGATCTCTGATGCATTTACTCCGCATTTCGAAAGGTTGGAAACATATTATCAAAAGATCGATGACAATGCCAACCTTGGTAGGATCCATGCTAATATTGCGGGATTACGTAGTTACAGTAACTATGAAGATGCAATGTATCATTTCAATATGGCACTGGAATA
>JAEOUB010000320.1 GCA_016839545.1 Candidatus Kariarchaeota archaeon
AAAGAAATTGAAGTAGGTGAAATAAATAATGAGTGAAAAACCAAAGAAAATGGCAATAATTGCCAGTAAAGGTACTCTTGACGCAGCATACCCCCCGTTGATCCTTGCATCCACAGCAGTTGCAATGGACATGGAGGTGGCAATATTTTTTACATTTTATGGATTAGACATAATCAATAAGAAAAAGTTGGAGAAGTTGAAAGTTGCGCCTCTAGCCAATCCTGCAATGCCAAAAGTAGCTGGGATGGCAATACCAAATTTTGTTGGAGGTTTGCCTGGAATGACTTTCATGGCTACAAAGATGATGAAATCATGGATGGGCAAAGCAGGTGTTGCAACTATACCCGATCTTGTAGAAGCCTGTGTAGAGATGGATGTCAAACTCATAGGATGTCAAATGACAATGGATGTCCTTGGAATTGAACGAGAAGACCTCATTGATGAGATTGAAGTAGGCGGAGCAGCCTCGTTTCTGGAATTTGCACAGGATGCAGATATCCAGCTATTCATGTAGGAAGTCCAAAAAATGGTAGTTGAAGAAGAATACGAGCCTTTAATGACAATTCTCATTAAAAATGGGACTTACAACGATTTCATGACTTTGGCATTAATTGCGTCAGGTGCCGTTGCGATCGATATGCCTGTACGGATTTTTGCTATGAATGATGCAGTTTGGGGACTGAAAAAAGAAAATGTTGGACATGATACAATTGTTGTTTCTCACAATAATGATTATGCCCACAAATTATCAGATGCACTAAACGGCGGCAAAGTGATCCCTTGGTGGGATTTACTTAGTGATTTGAAGGATTTTGGGGAGTTGAAAATTACCGTATGTGCTCTTGTAGCAGATATCCTGGAATTGAAGAAAGAAGATTTCCATGAGCTAGTCGACGACATAGCGGGTGTAGCCAACTTTGCCAGTGATGTGGAAGAAGCTCACAATGTGGTGACGATCTAAGGTGATATTATGAGTCAAAAAATTGTTATTGATGCTAGAGGGGCGTACTGCCCGGGACCTCTAATGGAATTAGTGAAGACAATCAAAGAGAATACAATCGGAACAGTTGTAGAATTACTCTCCTCAGACGAGGGCTCCATTGTCGATATACCCAAATGGGTAGAGAAGGCCAACCACAAAATGGTTGAAATCATAGAGGATGACGGTTTTCGTCACTTTGTTGTAGAAATCGGAGAAAAGAAACAAAGGCGAAGGAGGAGATAGTCTGAAACCTAAAGTTGTAATAATTGGAGGTGGAAATGCCGGTACCATCGTGGTAAACAAACTGGCGAAGAAATTGAAATCCGATCAGGTCGATATTTCTATTATTGATCCACATTTCAACCACGTATATCAGCCAGGTTTCCTTTTCACAATGTTTGGTCGGGACAAAACTAGGAATTTGATCAAGGATACTCGAGATATGATCCCAAAATGGGTCAATGCTGTAGAGGACAAAGTAACGAAGGTTGATACAGAGAACAAGTTAGTTCACACATCAGAAGGAGATGAGGTCAAGTATGATTATCTTGTCTTGGCAACTGGCGCCAGAATCGCAACCGATACCGCTGAGTGGTGGGATGATAGTATCCATCATTTCTACACACCACCTGCAGCAGACAGGTTGCATGAGGCTCTACAATCTTTCAATAAAGGGAGAATTGTGGTCTCCATTGCAGATCTTCCATATAAATGTCCTCCTGCACCAATTGAGGCCTGTATGCTGATGGACGATTATTACCGGAAAAATGGCAAGAGAGACGATATTGAAATTGTGTACACAAGTCCCATTAATCGCGCATTCTCAATAGAAACCACAAATATTCGAGTTGAGGAATATCTTAAAGAGAAAAATATTGAGTTCAAAACCCTCTTCAATGCAGACTATGTTGATACTGAAGAGAAATTGATTGAGTCCTTGGAAGGGGAGGACATAGATTATGATCTCCTAGTAATGGTTCCCCCTCACAGAGGGCATCAATTTCTGATCGACTCTGGTATAGCTGAGGGCAAGGGATGGGTTCCCACAGACAAAGAGACCCTGGAGGTCAAAGGTCAGGAAGGCATCTGGGCGATGGGTGATTGTACTGATATACCTACTTCAAAAGCAGGCAGTACAGCTCATTATCAAGCTCCAGTGATTGCAGCCAATATTGTATCAGCGATAAAAAATAAACCAAAGAACAAAACCTATGATGGTCATGTCCAATGTTTCTTCCTAACAGAATTTGGCAAATCTATGTTCATCGATTTCAACTACTCGACACCGCCGAAACCAAGTCCTTCAAGGAAAATCTGGTGGTGGTTAAAGCGAGGTTTCAAACCCCTCTATTTCACCATGATTGCACGTGGGAGAGTCTAAATTGTTCAATCATCATTCAATGGTATATTCATAGATGCCCTGAATGTTTCATATGAAAGAAATGTATTTCTGATCTTTCCATTCCATAACAACAGGATCCTATCTGCACGTTTCAACATATCTGTATCATTTGTGCTGACAACCAACGTATGCTGCACCCGAAGCTGATCTATCAAATCTAAAATCTTTGGCCGAGACCAGAGATCCAATCCAATTTCAGGACTATCCATCAGGATGATCTTACAGTTCATGGCAAGAATCCCTGCCAGAGCGACCAAGGTTTTCTCTCCATAGGACAACGTTCCTGTATCTCTCTCAAGCAGATGGAGTATTCCCACTTCTTCTGCAGCGCGAGTTACACGACTGTTCACTACAGTTTGAGGAAATTTTAGATTGCGAGGCCCGAATGCA
>JAEOUB010000321.1 GCA_016839545.1 Candidatus Kariarchaeota archaeon
AGGGAAGTCAACGATGAAGTTCCAGTGTATTGATACCAGCACTATACCTGCTGGGCTCAACAGATTTTTATCCCCCATCCATGTTGGATAGCTATGGAAGATGTCCCTGACACAGTTACTGATTCAGTCACTGATTCAGACACTGACACAGTCACTGATTCAGTCACCGTCTATGACTACTGCATTGTCGGTGGAGGCGTATTGGGCTGTGCCATTGGCAAGACACTACTGGAGAAGGAGCCTGATGCAAAAATCCTGATTGTAGAAAAATTTGCCAATGCCGGATTTGGAAATTCAAGCCGAAGTAACGCCCTGTATCGTAACATCTTCGACACCGAACTCAACATCCAGATCTCTGCCTCTTCCCTGCTCTACTACGGGTCTGAAGAGGCCAAGGGTGAGGATTTTGGAAGAAGGGAGATTGGCTACCTGTTTCTATGGACGCAGGAGCAGTATGATACCTATCTGGAGCCATCCCTCGATCATCAGGGAGAGAGGTTCTCCTTCTTTGATTTTCTGGATGCCCACTCCATAGACTACGAGGTTTTCAACGCAGAACAACTGAAACAGAGATGGCCTGATTTGGAGTTGGAACCAACTGGCGAGCTGGCAGAGATGATTGCTGCCAACAAAATTTCATGGGGCTTCTGGGGAAAGAACTGTGGGGCTTATCTTCCTGATCTGGTTGTCAAGCACTACCTGAAAAAATTCATGCAGATGGGAGGTCAGACACTGTACAATACCCGTGTGACTGCATTAAAACTGGGGGCTGTTGACTCAGCTGAGTTTGATCCTGACTATGTACCTGCAGTATGGCAACCGCATGAGATCAAGGCCATCGAGGTAGACAGAGATGGGCAGAGTTCCTACATCCACTCAAAGAGATTTGTACTGGCCACCGGAGCCTGGATCAACCAGCTCCTCGATCCATTGGGTGGTCGTTCCATGATCAAGGCCAAGAAAAGACAGCTGTTCACCATCGATCATGTCTCTGATTTCATTTTTTCCAATAATTTCTCGCAGGACCACAGTACTATCCCCTTTGTTATCCTGCCCACCGGTGGGGTCTACATCAAGCCACTGGACAAAGCAGGGGCACTGGTAGTGGGCACCTCAGACAAGATTGGTCGATCATTTGCACCCACGTATTCCCTGCGAGGGGATCGAGATCTTGATGCTGAGATGGATGATCCCCAGGCAGAGGATGATTTCTTCATGTACAACATTTTACCGATTATGCAGGCTTACTTCCCAGGTGTCTTTGATGACCTGACAAAAATCAAGGGAAGTGCAGGGCATTATGCCTATTCAATCGATGGCAACCCTGTGATCGACAAGGTCAAGGGAGTTCCCAATCTCTTCTTTGCCAGTGGTGCCTCGGGTTCGGGTATCATGAAGGCAGACAGTATAGCCCGGCTCTGTGCAGCAGTTGCACGAGGAGAGCCTGTGGCAAAACTGTTCAACGGGACTGAGATTGATGTGAGAATCTTTGGCGTGGAAACCCGGGACCTGCCTGATGAGACCCTTGTTCTCTAGATATCGCAAAGAAGGACTCGGGATCTGTTGACACAAATGCCACACCGGGTGCCTCGATAAACTTGTTCTCATAGGCTATACCCCGTCTCTCGTCATGTTTTCGTGCCTGCAGGCAATCTAGACAGACGAGGAAGAGTTCTGAGGGGTTGAGATCATGGTACCACTTACCCTGCTGGCGGTGGGCAGAGCAGTATGCAACAGACACAACCTCCCGCTTGCCCGTCTGGGGATGTATGTGTAAATACTTGCCGCGCAGGATATGCATTGCTGGAGACTGGACCGGAAGTATTTGAGTGAGGGGTAGGGAGAGTCGGGCGAAACCAAACTCAATCTACCAATTTCAGTAGTCGACGGGCAATAACCGAGATATAGAGCAGGGCTGCATAGATTGACAATTTCTGATAGACCTGGAAAGGGGCAAGAGCACCGTAGATGCCCGGTGTGGGAAGCCCTGTGAGAGGCCATGTAATGACAATAATGAGCAGCACAACGATTGTATCCTGCCTGAATTTGGAGTGCGGCTTGTAGCGATGATCCTCGGGCAGAAAACGATCTCCCAGTATCCAGAAGAGATTGAACAGGATGATTGCAATCATGGTAATCTGAGCTGCCCATGCGTGGAGCTGCAAGTCAGTACCCCAGTCGTAGTATCCCACACCAATGATTGCAGGAGCACCGATGAAACCAAGGGCTGCAATGCCAAAATACATGATACGAGATACAAGGGATGCTCCCTGACTCATAATCATGGGGATGGAGAGAAAGAAAATCAGCAACAGTGGTCCTACTATGTAGAGGGTGGTATTGAAGATGAAGGGATAGGGAGGGGCCTCAATGGTACGACCAGCACTGGTCACCTGGGTCTCTCTCAGGCCGAGGTCGGACAGAAAATTGTTCACGAGCGAATGATCAGGAAAAGTGAGCATGGCAATGACAGTACCCACGACAAAGACGATACCAGCAGCAATGCCTGAATAAATCGCAATTGTTGTGATCTTCATAGTATGATACCAGAATGGTCTCAATTAAAGGCTATAGAAATCGGAATTTTATGTCAATGATACCAACAGCACAAGTGTAAAATTACAAATAGCAAGAGAGAGATGGACTCCTATGAATTGGTCAGAATTATCTGATGATCAGCTGGTGGAACACCTGAAAGATCTGAATCCTGAGGCATTGGCAATTGAATTGGAGACTATGCTCTCCAGTGGATTGGATTTCAAGGAAATGAACAATACGCTAATCGATGTGCAGAAGAAGCTGTACTGGAAACTGCAGAGACTTGATCTGATAATACAGCTGACTCATCGGTGTGTGGAATTTCTAGAGAGTCATCAGGAAACGACTGCTGCAACTATCAGTCCTTACCTCTACAACCTGGCATCATTCACTGCCCCGTGGTGGAGTGACAGCCTGCAGGTCAGTGAGGAGCAGGGAAAAGAGGGCTGGAATGCCTCGAAAAAACTGGTGGAGCTGCGAACTGCCAACAATTTCGATACCATCAAGATTGCAGGGGCTCACTGGATATTAGCAGTACATGAGGCCTACACCACCAAAGATACACAGAGGGCAATAGAGGAATTCAATCGTACCGAGGAGATGGCACGATCAGTACCCCAGGAGAAGATGTCTGCACTGCTGGTAGGTAACTCTATCGAGGGAGTGGGTCGTGCTAAACTGCTGAGTGGTGATGCCAGTGGCCGTGCTGATGTTAAGCGAGCACAGGAGCTGTATCGTGAGTCTGAGGATGAGTACAGACTGGGTGAGTCTGATATCTTTCTGAAGAGTATCAATCATGCCTGAGTTTTCGCACTGATTC
>JAEOUB010000322.1 GCA_016839545.1 Candidatus Kariarchaeota archaeon
ATTGATCTCAAACGTCTCATCAAAATCATAGGAGGTTACGCTGTAGTCATCTTCTTCAGGCAATCTGTGATCCACCAGCTCGTGAGATCTCTTCGATGTGATATAATTCTGACTGCCCCTTCTGAGGTGGTCTGAGTGAGCATGGGTGATCACTGCAGTCTTCACTTTGCCCCAGGGATCGATGTAGAACTTGCCTGCTTTGCAGTACAGTCCCTTGGTGTTGGAGGTGATCAGACCCACAGCAGAGCTCGTGCTACAATTGATAAATACGTAAAGATGTCAGAAATGTGCAGATGACCTTTTTTTCACAACTATCCATCCTATCCTTTCTGTACTGAAGATAGGTGAATATTTCTGACAGAAACATGCGGGATAAGTCTTTATTTATGTAAGGGTTACCATATCCAATGACAGCCACTGATGACTCAGATTCAACAGTGGCCTTGCACAGAATTGAGAGGGCGTACAGTCAGATCCAGCAACTTGCCAAACTGTCGTATATCAATAGCATCAAGGAAGTGCAGATACGAGAGCATAAGGCTCACGTGGAGCGAGATCTTGATTGTTTTCTTTGTGACCTGAGAATTAGCTGAAAAAGATCAACGATAACATGGTGAAACTGCCCAGAGCGAGCAATACCAGCACGATCAATCCTGAGATCTCCCAAGGGTTCATCTTCAGTATCGAATCATCATTGAGGAAGAAAACAGCCTCTCCCTTGATGAGCCAGGCAGTACCAAAAGCATTGATGCCGATGTACTCCAGCCAGAATGTGGAATTCTCAATAAATTTGTCAATAATACCCAGCTCTGTGACAATCAGTAATATGAGACTGGCAAGTGCAAATACTGCACAGAGCCAGTAGATGAGGTTCCTAATTCTTTTCTTGAAGGTCACTCGTACCTCGGGACTGGTCTTGGTAAATCTCATCGAGAAGATAGCACCAAACAGAAGGAACAGGGCAGCACTAATCAGGTGGATCATATTAAGCAAAGTAGGCTCCTCTCCAGTCGGTGCGGTGGGGAGGATAGCCAGCCCGATACAACTCAAACCGGCAAGTGTGCTCAGTATTCTGTCTCCAGTATCATATCCCTCGTAGGCAATGAGAAAGATCCCGATTGAGAAGAATACACCAACAAAAATATCGCGTAAATCCGAGTAGTAGTAGCTTGACAGAGAGGGTAAGACATCACTAACGCCAAATATCCAGAGATTGCCGAGGTAGACCAAGGTAGGTATTGAAATTCCGAGGCCTCCAAGAAGTACTTTCAGCTTTTTCTGGGAGATCACCATTTTCTCAGTATCCATAGCTCCGGCATTCTCACAGTATACAAATAGATTGTGACTCCTGAGAACTGATCATCTTTATCTCACCATGGTTGAAAACCTCAAATATTCCCACCTCTACTCATACCTATGAGTAAGGATGAGTTGCTCGACAAAGCACTGAAAGAACTTGTCGAGGTGGCATTCAAAGATGGGGTTGTGGATGATGCCGAGTGGGATATGATCAATCAGATCGAGATCAGTTTACAGGTGTATGCCGATGCCCTGGATCGTGCATTACTGGACCATGTTATCACTCGAGAAGAGAGTGCAGAGCTTGAAAACCTTCGAGACAAGATCATGTCAGATGCCAAAGATGTGGCAGGTGAGGATGGTGTGATTGATGACGAGGAGAAAGAACTGTTGCAGACACTGACACAGATACTGAAGAAATACAGAACATAAAGGTGGTCTGAGTAAGCGAGTACAAGACTGAGTCCGATCTGATTATCGGCAAATCAGATATTATGGTCAAGGAACGCTATGCATTCAGAGCATTGCACAGTGGACCTCAGACATTTGAAGTTGAGTACCCACTGCAGGTGACCAAAGGCGCTGCACGAGACAAACATGGGAAACTGAAACTCCAGGTAAAAGGTCAGCGACTGATTATCCATATTGATCGGGATATTACAAAAGGAAAAGTCCACGCTGTAGAGCTCTCACTGCTGATTGTCCCGGATATCAAGCAGATTGGAACAATCCGAGTACTGAACTGGGGGAGTCTGGATCTGCAATCCATCAAGTCATCACAGACTCTCTTTCAGGTACTGGGGTTTGGTACCAGGACTACCAAGGGAGCGGATACAACCTATACCGATAGCCTGTCATCTGATATCAGAACCAACCTCGCTCGCTTCAGAGCTGCACGTGTTGAAATGGGTGATCGACAGAATGTGACTGTCACGCTGCGTATTGACATTAACTGCAGTGGTGGGGGAAGGGTTCGAAAAATACATACCTTTGGACCCACTTCATCAAAACGACAGAAGACCAGATTACTCACAACAGGAGTTGTTATCGAGGAAGATGAGAATGGCAGTCCTCGCTACATCATCAATGATGCTGTCAATCCGGGGCAATCCAAAACTGTAGAAATTCAGTGGGAAGTGATTATCCCAAAGGGATTTGAAACCACAACACAGCTGGGTACCATGGAACTCCTCAAGCGGTTGACACTTGAGAGTGAGAGCTATCGAAGATACCTGGCGGAGGACACCTACTGGCAGACCACCCATCCCTCCATCAGGAAAATTGTTGGCAAGGTCCGGTCAAAGCCAGATATTTTTGATGTACATAGACTCCTCTTTGAATTCACCAACCGGCATATCGACTACACTATCACCAACGATCGCCAGACAGCAGTACAGGCATTGCAATCCGGTCGGGGAGACTGTTCTGAGTATGCAGACCTGCTGGTATCCTTGCACAGGGCGGCCGGGATTCCGAGTCGCGTGGTGGAAGGCATGATTCTTGAGCCGGAAAAAAGGCACAACCCGGAGTTTCACGCCTGGGTGGAGTTTCTGACCCGTGATGGCTGGCTGGCAACTGATCCCACCTGGGGGATCACACTTGGTGTGACCTCACAGCATATCGAGTTCAATCATCAAAGGCAGTCACGTGAATCAAGTGTCTATGGTATGGAGTATTCAGGACCTGCCCCACAGGTAACCTATGAGGTTTCATGGCAATAGACAAGTAGATGACGTTCTATGAGCTTTTGATACTCCATTGAGCTGTGTTCTTTTATATCGAGTCACTATTCCTTGTTCGTGAACAGAAGCGATCAGTTGGAGCAATACTTTGCTCAAGGAAATATTGCTGCAATTGTAACTCTTGCTTCTGACCCGTCCATTCCTTATGATGATCTGAGAAGTGCCTCGGAGATGCTGTCAGACGTGGGAAGAATAGAGGATGTAGAGAAAATCCTCTCCATTCAAAGACCTTATTTTGAGGAGAGAGGTGATACTGAGGGATACAACCTTTTGTGGGCCCGATACCTCTGGAGAAGCAGGCAACTGAAGAGTTCACTTGCACTCTATTCAGAACTATTGGAGACGATTGAAGATCCTGAGATACGGGCTGGGATCCAATTGCGGATCGGAGTTATCTATGATAATATGGGAGATTATGAGCTGGCAGAGCAGGC
>JAEOUB010000323.1 GCA_016839545.1 Candidatus Kariarchaeota archaeon
GATGAATATGACAGTATCAATAATACTTGGAATAAGTCCAAGCTCAACTCTACTGACAAATCGCTGGATAGCATCAATAGGTTGTGTAGCATGAATTACTCCGATCATTCCGACTCCTGCTAGTCTCATATCTGTGTATACTGCAAAATCCGCATTTTTGCGGATTTCATCAAATATTACATAATCTGGACGCATCAACAGGATAACGTCACCCACTTTCTCGATGTCATCGCTGAGAAGAGTGAACTGGGTGATCCGATCATCAAGCTGAAGATCTCTAGGTTTCTCAATCGTTTTTATGATTTTGGCAGTATCAGCGAAAAACGTGGTCAGAGCTGCTGCAAATGTAGATTTACCGTGCCCAGGAGCTCCTGCGATTAGAATCCCTTCAGCCCTCTCTTCTAATCTGTTAATCAATAGATCAGGGAGTTGATACTCATTGAGTGTCCGTTGTGTGGTTGGTCTGACAACAGTAATTTCATGGGCATCAGAAAATGGTGGATAGGTTATAACTATGCGGTAATTTGCCAATTGGATGACCTGAACATCATCTTGATCATCCTCGATGAAGGCATTATCCTGTAACGTGGCACCTTCAATAATCTCATCTGCAAGATCAAGTAGCATATCCCGAAAGAGGATGTCTGAATTGAGTGCTTCCAGTTTCCAGTTTCCGGGTACACCATGTTTGGCCATGGCAGGCTGATTTTCTCTAAGGTGTACTGACATGGTATTGTCAAAGACCTCAAACAAAGATGCCAATCTCTTCACAAGTTAGCTCTGTCTTTGTGGGTAGTAAAGAATATGTTGGTTACAAAGACTCAGTAGAGCTGAGTAAATTCTTGAACTGTGAAATCAAGTAGGGAGATTACCAGAGCAAAGAACATATGGGGTAATAGTTTGCTTTTGAAATTCTTAGCAGTGGTGTAATTGGGTTCTTGAACCATCGGGATTGCTGTTTTGACAATCAGGAAAATAAATACTGAAGCTCCAATGATAAAGAGATATCCGAAGGTACCATTTATCACAGGAATGATAACAAGAAGTGCAGCGAAAAAGAGAAGGAGTGAAACTAACCATGCTGCCATTCGGGGACCGAACTTAACTGCAATCGTCATAACCCCGTATTCCGCATCTCCTTCAATATCCATGATCCCTTTTGAGACCTCTCGAGAGGTATTCAAAAAACTAGACACCAAAAAGAGATAGAGAGCTGGACTCCAGTTTGCAGTAGGCCAGAAGTTTTCCCAACCAGATGCCACCGCATCTCCATACAGAAATGCCGATGGAGCCGTAATACCTACTGAGATATTCCCGAGAAATCCAGTTTTCTTGAGACTAGTATTGTAGAATAGAGAGAGAACCAAGGTCAGGGCCATAATTATTACTGGTTGAAGACCCAACCAGATACCAGCAATTGTTCCAACCGCAAAGAGAACCCAGCAATATATCTTTGCCTGTCGAATTGAAACTTTTCCTGAAGGAATAGCACGGTGTGGTGCATTGATTTTGTCTATTTCTTCATCAATAATATCATTGTGTACCATTGCAATTCCGATATAGGATATTGGGACAATTGTTGCAAGGATAAACTTCCACCAATTTACAGAGAGGAAGAAATTGGGATCAGAAAACCAAATTCCTGCAATGACCATAGCACTGGTGATCAATGCATCTGTTGGACGCATCATTTTCATCAGGTCGACTACAGCCACATCCACCCTGTATCTAAAGCATATTTTAAGGTAATTCTAGCTTATGAAGAGATAGATAAGGATTAATCATTCCAAGACTCGAATGTAGTTCGGACAGTCTCCCAATCCCAATTGCCAACTGTGAAGAACGAATGACTGTCTTGGATATCAGGTGGGTAGAGCTGATTAATCTGTAAGTAAGATACATCACCGGAGGCATCAACCAATCCGACAACCAAGGTCTTTTGAGATGCAGTAGCCAACTTAACCAAATCATCAAGTTCAACAAGATTAATAGAAGAACCCTCTCGCAACGGAGTGACATAATATGTGGCACTATCTTTCTTGGGAACCTTACCCCTCAAATAGAGACGGAAAAAGAATGAAGATCCACTTCCCTGGTTCACGATGTAACCTCGATTTCTTAGATCTTTGTAGACGAGATATCTTCCCATAAAATCATCAATAATACTGGTAAAGTGATGGGTTAACTGTTGCTCTGTCAGATTTCCGGATGATGAAGTCACTGTGATCCGATCGAGTTCAAGGAGATGAAGAGCCTCAAATCCTGATAGAATGACTCCATCCTGATCGGTAACACCATAATACCCCTTGTTGTAGACACTAATGGCATTACTCCCTGTGAGCCTAACACAATCACCATCAATCTCACCATTAGGTATCTCTACCATGAATCCTTGGATGGATTAAGGTTAATTAATACAAAGATTGATCACTTGGAAATTTGCAGAATTAGTTCATGATGCTCTAATTTTGGAGAGTAATCCTTCACCTTGATATTTTGAATATCTGTAACAGTCGCTCCCAGTCCCCTTATCTGGTTCACATAATTCTCAATTCCCTCATTGATTGAGTTAGTGTGAATGATAGGATGGAGATGGAGAACTGCAACATGCTTGGCAATCTGGAGGGCAGTTCGAAGATGAGTCTGCTCAATCTCATGATATCCCATGAATATTCGATCTGCAATAGATTCCTGTGTAAATTCCCTACAGTCAAGATGGAGAGCCACGGAAATTTCTTTTCCGTTAAGATCCAGAGTTTTCTGAAGATGGGAGAAAGTATAAGGGTCCTGTTCAATAAGTATGGCATCAATCTCTCGGTGTACTAGCGGTTGCATTGACAAGTTACCCACTGCGGCAAACATATCAACTAGAAATTCTCCATCCTGAACAGTTTCTGCTAACCTCTCTCGTAAGTGTCGATTACCTCCTGAAAATGTGATACGACTCAGATCAAGATCATATAGAACCCCATTTTCCTTATAGACAACAAATGGATTATCCTCTCCAGCAAGCAGGCGTAGTTTAGGATGTCGAGACATTCCTTCAGTGTCATGATGCTGATAGACTGACTTGCACCACGAATACAATTGCAATATGACATGTCCAAGTTCCTCATCAAGCACTTGTTGATGTCGCAGAATCATGATATGACCATAGCGTTTGAAGCCTGCCGGTACAGTCAGGTGAGGGTAGTCCTTGAGGATCTGCGATTTGAAACCCACAGAGCAACTGTTGGGCTACTCGTAATAAAACTAAAGTAAGAAACGGGAAATTATATTAACTCGATGCATGCCAAGATACTATGGAACCTTCACTGAACCACATGGAAAAATTGGAGAGTACCCTTTATTTTCAGTTTCCGGGCCTGGACACAGCAGAGGTTCTGAAAGATATTACCATCAATCTCTCTCGGAAAACTGGCCGTATACGAGGAGTGTTTGATCGTGACTCAAATATTCAATTATTTTCTCTTAGAACCAATGATGGCAGGTATCTACCCACTTTTACAGGTGCACTGAGAATACATGACTCTGGATATACTGGAATGCGAGTGGTAATGGAAGATGAAGCTTCACCTTTCATTGCGAAAGGGAAATCTGCCTTTTGTAAGCATATTGTGTCTGCTGGAAAGGAGATAATTGTGGGATCAGAGGTTCTTGTCTATGATATAGGTGGGAACTTGTTAGCTGTAGGTACCGCTCAGCAGCCAGGATATGCAATGGAAGAATTGCAAAGTGGACTGGCTGTCCGTGTGAAACATTCTGTTGAGAAATCTACTTGAGACTCATTATGGCTTTGGCGATGTCTCCACTGCTTGCCTGAATTGCTTTTATTGCTTCTTCCCTGGAAACACCAGCAGTACTGACGATCAGATCGACATCACTGTCCTTCACATCAACTTGGATTGGCTCGGAAGCCGGTTCCGATGAACCTAGAGGCCGTTTTGATACACTTTGAGGGACAATATTCCAGATTTCCTGACCCATGTTCATAATAGTAACTTCCGGATTCTTTAGTACTATTTCCTCCTCTGTCGTTCGTACAATGACTTCAGTGACATTATCAATTTCATTGGTATCAATCTGTCCTAGAGCCTTCTGCATTGCCTTGGGTGATATACCCTGGAGATTTCCCATATCAGCCTGTCCTTTTCCTTTGGGTTGTCTTACTCGACCTGAGGTGTTTCTTCTCCGTCTACTCATAACAAGAGCATTGGTAGAATTCCTTTTAATATTAATGATTAGTTAAGTCTGTCGTGATTGTGATTAGAAACGATCAATTTCATATTAGTTAAAAGGAAGTAGTCTTCATGGGCTTCAGAGCATGTCTGAAGCAAACTTAAAGCAGATCAGAGAAGTCGAAGAAGAAAGCGACAAGATCTTGAAAGAGGCCGAGAAGGAAATGGAGTCAGTTCTCCAAAAAGCAAATGAAGAAGCTACCACTATCAAAACTAAGGCTGAAACAGATGCAGCCGAAGAGGCAAAAGGTGTAGCCAGCACTGTTGAGGGAGAAACTGAGAAAGAGATTGCATCCTTGGACAAAGCCGCTGCTAAGCGAAAAGAGGATCTTCGGAGTGCCAAGAAGGATAAGATGGATGATGCCATCAAGCTTGTAGTTGACAAGATCGTTGAATTTTAGGTGTCAACAATGAGCAGTCAAAGAAACAGAATTGCCACTATCACCGATAGCATTACTGCATTGGGGATGAAACTCGCTGGAATGGGAGAAGTGGCTGCTGTCGATGATGAGAAGTTGGCAACTGAGATGATATCTCAGTACGCAAATGACCCCACAATTGCTGTGATGATCGTTACAGAAAGACTGGGTGAAGCAAATAGAGAACTCCTCAATAGGATTTCTCAGAGACCATGGCCTGTTGTTGTGGAAATCCCTGGTCCAGAGGGTAAGATGGAGAGAGAGTCTTCCACTCTGAAAGAACTCGTCCGTCAAGCCTTGGGTATAGAGATGGACATCTAAATCTAGTAAAAAACTCAACCTCACTTTGTGATCAAAAGAGATAACCCTACCGCAACCCTATTTTAATAACCCTCACAAGCCGGTAATGTATATCAAATGAGTGAATCTAAATCCGTACAAGGTGAGATTGTCAAGATCTCAGGTCCCCTTGTTCTAGCTCGAGGTATGATTGGAGTAAGGCTCTATGATGTAGCCCGAGTCGGTGAACTCGGTATCATTGGTGAAATTATCAAAATCGAAGGTGACGTTGTTTCCATCCAGTGTTACGAGACAACCGACGGTATTTATCCAGGAGAGCAAGTTATCGGTACTGGTGAACCACTGTCCGTCATGCTGGGTCCCGGTCTGATGAAGCAGATCTATGATGGTATTCAACGGCCTCTCCCCAATATCAAAGAAGCATCTGGTGCCTTTATTGGTAGAGGTATTGAAACACCAGCTCTTGATCTTGAAAAGGAATGGGAATTTGAAATCCTTGCCAAGGAAGGAGATCAGATTGTGGAAGGTGATGTGATTGCAACTGTACAAGAGACAGAGTCATTCCTTCACAGAATTATGGTTCAACCAAACGTCAATGGTACCATAAAGAGCATAGTTGCATCTGGAACCTATAACATCCAAAAAGTTCTTGCTGAGGTTGAGGATGCAAACGGTAAAGTTCATGAGGTCAAGGGTTACCAGATTTGGCCAGTTCGTCAACCCCGACCATTTAAAAGAAGATTAGCCTCTGATGAGATCCTTATTACCGGTCAGAGAATTTTTGATACTTTCGTCCCCATTGCAACAGGTGGTGTAGCAGCAGTGCCAGGTCCTTTCGGTACTGGCAAAACTGTGACACAACATTCTCTTGCTAAATTCTCGGATGCTGATGTCGTTGTATACGTCGGTTGTGGTGAGCGAGGCAATGAAATGACACAGGTACTCGAGGAGTTCCCTCACCTGTCAGATCCTAAGACCGGTCTGCCTCTGATGGAGCGAACTACTATGATTGCTAATACATCCAACATGCCAGTAGCTGCACGAGAAGCATCTGTGTACACTGGTGTGACAATGGCTGAATATCTGCGAGATCAGGGGTATTCCGTGGCAATGATGGCTGACTCAACCTCACGATGGGCAGAAGCTATGCGTGAGATCTCAGGTCGTCTTGAGGAAATGCCTGGTGAAGGTGGTTATCCTGCATATCTTGGTTCAAAGATTGCAGCATATTACGAGAGAGGCGGGAAAGTCGATTGTATCGGTTCTGACGAGCGAATTGGTTCAGTCTCCATCATTGGAGCTGTCAGTCCACCTGGTGGTGATTTCTCCGAACCCGTTACTCAGAACACTCTCCGAATTGTGAAGGCATTCTGGGCTCTGACAAAGAAACTTGCTGAGCAGAGACACTTCCCTGCAATTTCCTATCTGGAGTCTTATAC
>JAEOUB010000324.1 GCA_016839545.1 Candidatus Kariarchaeota archaeon
CAAGCCCTACCATGTGGTACCACATGCATCGATACTGACAGCTAATCTGATGCAACGTTTTCCAGATGAGCTGATGTTCAATGGGACCATCCACTGGAGAAAGGTGACGACATCCAATACCAGTGGAGGAGGGGCGATCATGGGCAGTGTGTACCATCCACGCAACGGACATTTCTTTGTAAATTACGAGCATATCCTGGTATTCAAGAAGAGAGGTAAAGACAGGAGACCCAACAAGGAGGAGAAGGAGGAGTCCCGGTTCACACTCGATGAGAGAAGAGAGTGGTTTAGAGATTCATGGGAGATCAGCCCCCAGGTACAGGCAGACCATATTGCCATGTTTCCCATGGAGATCCCATCACGATTGATCAGGATGTATTCTTTTGTAGGTGAGACTATTTTTGATCCATTTGCCGGCAGTGGTACGACACTGGCAGCCGCTGCACAGTACCAGAGAAATGGCCTGGGTATCGAGCTGGGTTTTACAGATGGATTGGAGTGGCAAGATGTTGTCAGGTCCAAGTCAGAACCCTACCTGTTCAGTAACAATATCGAGTTCATTTAGGCGATTGGGATCAATTATTTCACAGGTTTCATATCTACCAGACTCAGACAGGAACTATGATCCTTGACACTGCAAGACTATACCCTGTGCTCCTTGTGTTCTCTATCATCCTTGGGGTATTTCATTTCCTGTTTGTCGGGGAGAATGTCTTTCTAGGAATTCCCCTTGTGGGCTTTGTTCTGGTTCTTCGCAACCTGAGAGATGATGGTCGCTATACAAAAATTGGAGTGGGACTTGCCGTTCTCGACCTGCCACTTCTCATCTGGGCAGACATTATTATGTTCTTCCCATCAGTGCTCCTCCTCAGCGGTTTGCATATCATGACCATGGTGATCACCCATCTCATTACCCAACAGGAAGCATTTCATTTCGAGCGAACTATCCTGTCAATGAATTCCAAGGATCGCAAGCTGGCACGTACTGCACTCGCATCAGGCAAGTACGAGGATTTTGCCAAAGTTGCCAAGTACACATCTTGGGACTCTGTATAATCAGAGCGTATGATTTTTCGGAACACCAATGAACATTTAATGGAACATGCTGACCGTAGACTATGACAGAGTACTCGGCAATGCAGATCCACAAGGCAGTACTCAAAGAGGCATCCCACGAGTGGAAATACTACACTATTGGTATCCTTGCCATGTTTGCTGCAGTACAGGCAAATTTGACCGCACCCATACTCATTCGACTTATCATTGACGAGGTCATCGTGGGCAGAGACCCCACCAACCTATGGGTCTACCTATCTGCCATCGTCGCCATTGCACTGCTGGCTGGTATCCTCAACTACTTCAACCGTTACTATAATGACAAGGGAGCAGAACAAACCACTTTCAGGCTGAGAAACAAGCTGTTTGGGGTGATACAGTCGCAGTCACTCAAGTTCCTCTACGAGCAGGAGTCCGGCCAGCTGATGACGAGGGCTACTGCCGACCTGAATATTATCAAGCAATATCTTCGGCGACAGTTCCGACTCGGGCTTGATGCCATCTATTATTTCATCTCCATAGGTATCATTATCTACCTGACAGAGCCGGTGTTCCTCTGGGTAGAACTGATCCTGCTTCCATTTCTCCTCGTTATCTCGTGGATCTATGCCTCCAGAACACGTCCCCTGTTCAAGGAGAGACGAGAGTATTTTGGTAAGATCTCCAACAGTATCCAGGAGAATATCACTGCCATCGAGACGGTACGTTCCTTTGACCAGCAGGATACTGAGATGGAACGGTTCGAGGATGAGAACCAGGAGTACCTTGACCTCTACTTGAAAGCCCAGATTATCTCAGGATTTACGCTACCAGTGGCATTAATGCTGGTCTCATTTGGAGCCGTGGGAGTTCTGTTTATCGGAGGATTGGACATTATCGGTGCCAACAGGTTTGGTATCACTTTGGGGATGCTGGTTCAGTTCAATCTCTACATGCTGCAACTGGTTACCCCAACGCGATTGCTTGGCAATTTTATCACCGGGTTCACCCAGACACATGTATCAGGGCAGCGAGTCTTTGAGACCCTCTGGGCAGAGAATGATATCGTTGATCCGGTGGATGGGGTGATGCGTGATATTGATGGCAAGATCCGGTTTTCCAATGTCAGCTTCAGTTACGAGGCTGGAGAGCAGATACTGAGAGATATTAACCTGGAGGTTCCTGAGAATTCAACACTTGCCATATTTGGGTCAACAGGCTCAGGGAAGAGCTCCCTGATCAACCTGATACCTCGATTTTTTGATCCCACAAGTGGTGAGGTCTACATTGATGATATCGATGTTAGGGATTACACCCTGGAAAACCTGAGGAGGCAGATAGCCACAGTCAGTCAGGATATCTTCCTGTTCTCCAGGTCAGTAAAAGAGAATATTGCCTTCGGACGACCTGAGGCTACTGAGGAAGAGATTATTGCTGCAGCCAAAGCGGCTCAGGCCCACACATTTATCGACCAGCTACCCGATGGCTATGATACCGTGGTAGGAGAACGTGGGATAACACTGAGTGGGGGACAGAAACAGCGACTCACCATTGCACGTGCTATCCTGATCAACCCACATATTCTCATTCTTGACGACTCAACCAGCTCTGTGGATGCAGAGACTGAGTCAGATATCCAGAAAGCACTGGAGAACCTGCTGGAGAGTCGCACCACGCTCATTATTACCCAACGGGTCAGCTCCTCCCGGTTCGCCGACCAGATCATAGTACTGGAAAACGGACAGATCACGGAGAAGGGAACCCATGACCAACTGTTGCAAGGAGGAGGTATTTACTCCCGTATCTATGCAACTCAGAAGGATCACGAGCTGGAGAAAGAGCTGTTGATGAGAGGTGGAACAGATGAGTAGAAGAGCAATGCTGAGCCGTGAGGAGGAGAAGCGAGAGTACCTGGTATCTGATCGTGACCTGGTTGATTTCACACTCAGATATCTGAAACCGTATCGTGCCCTGGTACTGGCATCACTTGCCTTTATCATTGTCTCATCCCTGTTGAACCTGATTCCCGAGCTGGTGATCAGGAAAATCATCGATCAGGATATCGTTACAGGCGATGCCATCGGCCTGCGGCAGTCAGTCCTGCTGATGGTGACCATCTATATTCTCTCGTGGATCTTCTCCTTCGGATTCACCTATTCAACCAGCAAATTGGGGCAGACAACCATACTTGACCTGAGAATGGATATGTATGAGCACATGCTGCATCAGAGCCAATCATACTTTGACAAAAACCAGTCAGGCAAGATCAATTCCAAGTTAACCAATGATCTTGAGACACTCTC
>JAEOUB010000325.1 GCA_016839545.1 Candidatus Kariarchaeota archaeon
ATCAGTCGGATCTCTCATGGATTGAGCTCATCCAATTATTTGATTCAATCCTCTCAAAAGTATGTTGCGCGGTTTCCTACAGGCAATATTGAGCAGGAGATCAAGATCGTCTCAATGCTTTCTGGATACTTACCTGTGCCTTCCATTGTTGGAGAAAACCTATCTGAGAGGTGTTATTTGATGGAATATATCGATGGTGTACCTGCCTCAGATTTCATCAAAACTGCCACAAGTCAACTGAAAATTAAAATCTACAGGGCTGCAGGAAGAATACTTGCAAAAATTCATAGTTTCAACTTTGAGGACGCAGGTTTCTTTGACAGCCGATTAGAGGTGGTGCGTCCCCTACTACTAGAGGCTGAATTTCTCAAATCTGAATTGTTGACTGAGCTGGCAATAGAAAGGATCAACCAGGTTGGTCCTCACTTTCTTGAGCAACTGTGGAATATTATTCAGGAGAACCAATCGATGTTGAACGTTAAGGTCCCAACTCTGGTTCACGGTGATTACAACTTTGAGAATCTTTTGGTGAATGGAGAAGGGGAGATTTCAGCAGTCTTGGACTGGGAATTCGCATTTTCTCACTCCCCGTATTTTGATCTTGGTAATTTTCTCAGATACGAATCAGATCTGAAGTCACACCTTGTAGAGTCCTTTATCGCTTCCTACTATGAAGGTAGAAGTGAGCTCATTGACCGAGAGTGGAAGAAGAGGGTCAGAGTATTTGATCTGATAACATTACTGTCTTTCCTGATTCAAGAGAAACTTGGGGAAACTCAGCTCACAGATATTTTGCAAAAACTTGTTGAATATGTTATTGAACTAGATGGCGCTCTGTGAAGGTTTTGTGCATCGAATGTAGGAAATGTTTCATGACGGCTTCTAGATCCGAATATTTGATATGTGCTGAAAAATATATTAACTATTATTAACAATACGAAATATAGCAAGTGCGAATTTGACGAATATCGTAGCATTCGGCTTTTTGCATCCATGCGTTCCATAGGAAGAATACGAAGCAGTGCACAGATTTTTGATGAAAAAGAGCTATATCTCAACCATAGCAAAAGCTAGATGTAGGTATATCTCCACGTAATATTAGAGCATATCTCCAAGAACCTTGAACCAAGAATCTTCTGTCAAATTTCCAAAGGAATTATAAGTAACATACGAAACGATCGATATATCGGACTAGGGGGTTACGTGTATACCTGACGAAGTTGACTTAGACGCATTATTTGACCGATTCCATAAACCTGACATCAAGATCTTCAAAGATCGTGATAAGCTTAGAGCAACCTATGTTCCAGAAAACCTGCCTCACAGGACAAGAGAAATCACCGCACTGGCTCAAATTATGGGCCCCGTGATGGCAGGAGGTACTCCAAGTAACGCCTTTCTCTACGGGAAACCCGGAAGTGGAAAGACTGCAACCACCAAGTATGTGTTGAACACTTTAAGTCGCAAGGCGAATGATGTTGGCATCCCTTTCAAATATGCCTACATCAATAATTCATTGGTTGATACTGATTACAGGGTCTATGTACAGCTCTGTGAAGCAGTAGATGTGGATGCACCACCGACAGGACTTCCAACAGATGAAGTTATTGCCAGGTTTACCAAAGCTCTTGAAGCTAAAGGTGTGATGCTTGTGTGTATTCTGGATGAGATTGATCTTTTGATGAAAAAATCAACCAAGGCACTCTATGGATTGACCAGGATGAACACTGATCTCAACAATTCCAAGATCAGTTTGATTGGGATCACCAATAGTGTTCATTTCAAGGACACGATTGATGCTCGTGTAAGATCGACACTCACTGAACAAGAGATCGTCTTTGCTCCGTACAATGCACCACAATTGGAAGATATCCTGCGGGAACGTACAGAGGAGGGATTTGAGATAAATGTAGTCTCAGAACCTGCACTCAAGAAGGCAGCTGCAATGGCAGCATCAGAACACGGTGATGCCAGACGGGCTCTAGACCTGCTTCGTGTAGCAGGAGAAACTGCAGAAAATGATGCGTCAGAACGTGTTATGCCAGATCATGTTGATCAAGCAAATTCAATCATAGAGCGAAACACCGTACGAGAAGTCGTATTGACTCTCCCGACTCATACCAAGATTGTCCTACTATCTGTTCTCATGCTTGATCAGAACAAGAAGAAAAATGAATTCATATCAACAGGTGATACCTATGATACCTACATCAAACTATGTCAGACAATTGGATATGCAGAATTAACACAGAGGCGTGTTGGTGATCTAATTAATGAGCTGGATGTACTTGGGATGGTGAGAGCCAATGTCGTCTCGAAAGGAAGATACGGAAGGACACGGGTCATCAATCTGGATACCAACCGACATGAAATACTTCAGGTACTCAAAACCGATTCTATAGTAGATGAGATCATTGGATCATTTGGTGAGGAAACCTTTGTGCACTTCAAGTGAAATAATATTGCACTGAAATCTATTCAACAGTCTCTGGCTTCGATCCAGTGGAACGGAAATATATCAGAAGAATAAGGAAAATAACAAATCCTCCTTGCACAAATGAATTCCCAAAGATATTCTCAATAACGGAGGGTCCCTGACTCCCACCCGGATTGTAAGTATTCTCAACTGAGATATCTGTATCAAGAAGGTTATTCAACGCACCGACATAGGTCTCAAGTGGTTGATGACCTTGCCATTTACTGAAGAGTGCTCCTCCCTCGGTTATGAGTAGAGTTGTAGGTGTCGCTGAGACAGCAAAGTAACTACCCATTATATTCTGTGTATCAAATCCTGCCTGCCACTGGATTTCATATGCTTCCATGAAATCCTGCATATCCTCCAGATCATCCGCTGTGTTGATCGTTAGAATCAAGAAGTTGACCTCTGAACTGAATGATTCCAGGAGACTGTTCATGGCAGATCTGTGTCCAGGATCTTTACATGCGGGACAAGTGGTTTGAATTGCCTCTATCACCAACGGTTTCCCCTCAAAGAAGGAAAACTGAACTGTTTCCCCTGAGAGATTTGCATATCCTCCCGGTGTGGAGTATGCCTGAACATTACTTGTTACTAAAAAAAGAATAGCAAAAAGACCCAGTAGACCCGATCGCATGTGCCAGGAGATGAACTATTCTATATATTTTGAGGGATTGTAGAAGAGACACCTGATCCAATTTTAATAATTTCTATCCTTTGGCGAGAATGCATTATTATTTGTCACATTTCAAATAGGTAATATTTATTCGGAAGTCATGGCTAACGATTTTCTGTCTCAATTTGAGGAGGAATACACTGAGATTAAATCATTAGTCAAAGAGGCAAAGGATGCTGAACTAGCCCGAGACTACAAATCTGCAAAGAACAAATATCTAGACGCTGCATCCTATACACTTGAACTCTCAAAATCTCTTCAGGGTGTTGAGTCGGTTACCTTCCGCAATATTGCACGAATGTTAGTTGACACCGCTCGAGATATACAGATATTGCAATCTATGGAACGTGAGCCACTCCCACGCGTACCTGGAATGTCTGGTCCAAGTCCAACAGACAACGAGCCTCTTCTTGAGAGAAAACAACTTCTCAAATTGGAAGATCGTGAGGTCAAAAAAGAAGGAGATCCCGAATTACTCCAACTATTAATGATAAAGACCTCTGGGATACCAATATTCAGCTGGGTATCAGATAAGCTCTCTGAAAATACTGCATCAAAGATCAATGATATTCTCTTTTCAGGGGCTATTACGGCGGTAAACAACTTGATTTCAGAGGTACTCTCGACACCGATCCAGTCAATAAATTTTGAAGAAGGGAATATCCTGTTAAAATTCGTAGAAGATCTGATATTCGTCCTCTACTGTGAGGGAGATCACAATCTCCTTGAAGACAATCTCCAGGGATTCTCAAAGATAATAATCAACGACATCCTTCCAAAATGGGAAAAGGATCTTCGAAAAGGACTGAATCTAAGTGACAACACGGAGATTATCAACGAGTTGCTAACCTACTTCAAAGTATGATTATTTGTAGTGTTTTGCAAGAATTTCAGATAATTTCGAAAGCATAGCCTTCTCATCGTCACTGACAACATCGTCAAGAGTTGCAATTGTTTCTGCTCGTTCTATAATCAGTGATTTCAACTCGTCGAGAAAAGTTTTCTCCTTCTCATCGATGATCCCATCTGCGAGTGCCTCTTTCAGTACTGTGGTGTAACTGTCCACATCTACCTCAGCCTGTTTGATGATTTCTATCTCATCAGAAGATACAAATCCATCCTCGTTGGCAACTTCCATCAATTTCATTATTGTCAATGCGAATAAATCGTCGCTCATACAGACCTTCTTTCGTCAAATTATAAATGTGTTATTTCTCTGTCCCGCCAATCAAAAAATCCTTAGATACTGGTATAGAGGTTTTCAGGGTCCAGTTCAAGCAGAAATCTTCTGGCTTCCACAGGTGCAGAATGCATTTTGTGCAACCAGGTGTCAATCGCTTGGCCTGTGTTATATTTTCGGATGATACGTTCTATCAGTTCCCAAAAATCAGATCTGTCATCTTCATGGATCACCTTGGCATGACCATTGACTGAGATATACGGCCATCCCTTGGGATCACAGATATTGATACCAATTGCGGTCTGTCCACTCTTAAGATATCTCCATTTGGCTGTAGCTTTATTGGAGATGATATAGAATTTTCCATCTTCAAAGTGAGCCCAAACAGTGGTAACAAGTGGAAGAGAGGTGTTGGGACTTGTAATTGAGAGTGAAGCGAAGATCTTACGGTCCATGAAGTTCTGCTGTGACTCACTTAGAGCAACCATGAGTTGGTGTCAATACTGGGTTACTTAACTTTCCTGTTCATTGGGTGGGGATACTGTAGAATACCCACTCGTCAGATGAACCACCAAGTTCATCATAAAATCTTCGGGCTCGAGTATTGGTAGGTTCAGTTACCCACTCCATCTTTGGGTACCCGAGTTTTGCCGTATAGTTACAAGCATGATTGAATAGGAATCTACCTATACCTGCACCCCGTTTATGATCAACAACATACAGGTCATTCATTACAATAATCTTTGACCCTAAAAGTGTGGAATAGGTTTCATAGAGAGTGACAAAGCCAACATACTCATCTCCGTCCTTGGCTAGGAATTGTTTGTTATTTGAGTTGGATTCTCGTAACTCGTCAATTAACCGCAGAATCATCTCATCCTCAGGATCTTTTCCATAGAAGCTGAAATAACCACCCATGAGTTTCAGGAGATCTTCACGATTTTCCAATCTACTAAGTTCTAACTCTATCATATACTCAAATGTTCTTGGCCACTTTTGAGTTTGACTCACAAAAAGGGTATTGGTGTCTGCAATCAACTTCTTAATCAATGGATGCTTGTTTAATGATGTATGGGTTATTTCCTTTATACCGTGGAGGTAGGTGACAGAGATCCATTGCAGGTTCGGGATGAATTACTCATGAGTCTTGAAAAAGGTGCGATATTTGATCTAGATCGCATTATCTGTGAAGATCAAATCCGTATGGCTGTCATTCGTGCAGATCGTGCAGAAGAACATGGTAAGATGATCGCTAAGGTTTGGGGAATTGAAGTTTCTTTACATTTGGCAGCAACTCATCAGATATCTGAGGCACTAGATCTGGTTGGCATTTCGCGATCCACCTCACGAATTGGAATGATACGAACTGTATCTGGTGATTATACTGAGGGAATTGATATAACTCCGCCTTCAAGCAACACACTCAAGCTATATAATTTTGTAACTGAGGACCCCTGTGCTGAAATTGTAACTCGTGGTGTGCAAGTAGTAATCAATCACCAATAGCTTCAGAAAATGTGGCTGAATTCATTGCGATTTCCCCACCACAGTCCTACTTTCGTGAAGAGGGAAATGTGGTCTCGCTTGATGATCTCAATTGTGGGTTCGGCGAACATGACATACTCAACTTCCTCAAGTGGTATATCTCGATCTCCATCAGCGTCCGAAATTGACATATGTGTTTCCGTCACCTCTTTTACCACAACTGCAAGAGATATGTCAAAGTTCTCCTTTGTATAGACCAGACTCTTCTTCCCAACGAGATAATTTAGTAATGGTCTTTGCTCCTCCAAACGCGTTTTTCTAATCTCGAACCCCAAGGGTGGGAATGAAACAATCAGGTCTCGCCCTGAGTACGTCTCTCCATCTATTACAACTTGCCCATCTAGATATCCGGCCTCAAGATCCAACTCGTCAAGAGTTGAGAGTTGTGTAATACCATCTTTGAAGAATAATACTTCTTTTCCGACAAGGTCTGTCAGAAATGTGAGAGGTTTTCCAAGCAGACCGAGTTTTAATTCTTCCATCTCATCATTGTGCATAATATCCAGAATCATTGATCCCTTTTCGGTTTCACGTGCAGACTTTAATATCGCAATCTCACCATTTTTCAGAAGATATGGTTGCTCGGGATAATACTCTTTGACTGTGCTGGTGCTGAGATTGACGGTTTCTTCTCCCACATTTGCCTGGAATGGGGCTGAAACTATCCCCGTTTGAGTAATGTCTTTCAACTCACCAATAATGATCCTCTTGTCAAATTTACTGTAAGATATGACTTGTTTACCAAGGAGTGCATTGTAAGGCTCTTTCCAGGGATTGAATTCAAGAACTTGTGAAAGTCCCTCATCTCCGTAATCTGCATCATATGATTCATCGAGCACCATTCTGAAGTCTTCATGGATTTCATTGAGCTGTTCGATAGCACCAGATCGAAGGAAGAAGCCCAAAAGGCGGTAGGGCAGAAAAGCACCCTTCAAGGGGTCAATATCATCATCTACCAGCGATGCAATACGATATGATGTCCTCGGGTGACTCTGGAATATATTTGCAAATGCAGAACCCCGAGTTGGTTTTAGGACCTCATTGTAAAGGTTCCTTGCAGCCTGTGCGGTGAATCTACGTTTCTCAGGGAGTGTGTAGACCCTGTCTGTCAGTAGATTGACAGAGATCCCGAAATCAGCCGCAACTCCGTTGTAGAAGCCTTCCAGTCTGAAAAGGGCCTGAGATAAGTCTTTTCCATACCCTGCTTCGAGTGTTTTTTTATCAGCATGACCTTCTAAGATACGTACAAAAATCATCAGGACGATGAGCATACCATAACTGATGACATAGTACCAGGCGAAGGAAACCGTCTGTACTGCATTGTCTGGAATGAAGGTGTAATCAAGAGTTGTTGCAGGTAGGCCCAGAATTTTCTTGATAAACAATTCGAATATGCTGAGAAACAGGAGGATCAATACGTGGTGATTGGCTGCATGAGCCAGCTCATGTCCTACGATACCTCTGATATCTGCGTCTGAAAAGTCCTCAACATCGTTTGCAATAAATGCGATACGCTTGTCAAACCATGGTCCGTATGCAAAAGCATTCAAAATCGGTGCTCGAACAAAACCCACTTTCATTTCTTCCTCAATTCCCATCTGCCGTGCAACAATCCTGACTTTCTCAAGTAAGACTGGGTCTGTCACTTCAGTTACTCCAAAGAGCGTAGACAGCAACCATCCCGAGATAAAATACATGAAAACCATTACCAGAGTCAGTGCTTCGAAAGTTCCAAAGTCGGCGAACATAACTCTTGTTCGCCAGAGTCCTTCTATCCCCAGGTAATTATAGGTCAGCACGATACCGTCTTCATTTCTTGGAAAGAATCTTGCGATGAATATATACATTGCACCAAAAAGGAAGAGGTACACGATCTGAGGTGAGCTGAATCGTGATACAAGGATGAACTTCTTTCCGAAAAAGAAGAAGGCTACAGCCAAGAATACATAGAATGCAACATTGAATGCTGCAGAGAAGATTTGGTCATTGGGGTTTTCAGGTTGAACAATTGCATCATAGGCTACCTGTCCGATCTTGCCTCCAAGTATAACGAGGTAAGTTGCCATTGTGGCAGCCATAAGTTTGCCC
>JAEOUB010000326.1 GCA_016839545.1 Candidatus Kariarchaeota archaeon
CCTAAATCGGCAAATATCGAAGTGATCCATTCAAAAATGCGTAGAGTAAGTTCCTCGAATGTTGACACGCAATCTCCAAGCTCACCATCTTTACAAGATATTTATGGAGTTGTGTACAAAACAGACAGGGTATTCTTCCTTAGAACCACTGGTCGAGGAAGGATTGTGTGGGCATGATAGCTTTCCTGTCTAGGAACGAGAATGATCTTGAAATGATAGCTTTACAATCCAGGGCATACTGGTAATCTCCCTGTTGGACAACTATGATACTACCCTTTATCGCTAAGATCTTTCCTCCAAACTCAATATCCCCTATTGGGTCAACAATATTGATTGGTGTTTTTTGATCAAACCAACCGTAAATAGGAGTTAACTCATGGATATCATCAGATATGTACGAGCCATCTACCTTTTGGAGCATTTTTGTCACAAATGGTTTAATCTTTGATCTGTACCCTAAGAGTTGTTTTCTTGCATCTTCCAAGTGGATTTTATTCAGATTTTGCAGCTTGCTCGTACCACGCACCTGTAATTTCAATCCAAGTTCTTGAGACCCGATTTGCTCAACTGCTCGGGCTTCCAATCCTGGCAATTCTGCGACCACTGTCGCCAGATCGCTTCCTTGCTCAAGCCACCTTCTTTTAGGGTTGAGTGAGACACCAATTTTGTACTGGTCACCGACGTATGTCAGATAGAGTTTTGTCTCTGATTTCTCACAATATTGCTTGGCAATAGGCGATGAGGGGTTGCAGAAGTCCCCTTGACAGGTCATTCTGCAACTGAAATAGTCAGTGGTTGAGCACTTGTAACACTGGGTAAATTTCCTGGAGTCAAGCAGTATGAGAGATGGATCATCACCTTCAGTTATATCATCAGGATGCACAAAACGTAGGGCATGAGATGAATCCAACTCACCATCTTGTTGTTGCCTTGCTAAACATGTGATCCATTTCCCTGTTCCTGACTCAGACCCAGTACAGTAGCGTTCCTTCTGAATTTTTAGATTGATTTCTTGACCTAGGAATAATGTCTTCCTGAGAATCTGAGTGCCTGTTATCTCACTGTACATCAAGTCTATTTTGACGGGATCAGATGACCATTTCAATTTGAGAAACACATGATCCGTCACATCTTTACTTTGACCTCTGCCTTATTATGAATTATCAAATGACCAAAGGATGGAGCAAAAGGGTGAATTCAGTATATTTAAATTTAGGCAGAGCGGATTGTGGATTGTGGATAAAGACTACGATGTGTATAGTATAGGGAATCCACTAATGGATATCCTTGCACAGGTGGAAGACAACTTCTTACACGACATAGGTGTCAATAAAGGTATCATGCATCTGATAGATACACAACGTCGACAAATGCTACTTGAAAAATTAAAAGATCCTATTAATGCCCCAGGGGGCTCTGCGGCCAACACCATCATACATGCTGCTGATTTCGGGCTGAATGTGATATATAGTGGTGCTGTTGGTAGTGACACAATTGGAGATGGTTTCATCAAAGGGATGTTGGAAAGGAACTGCACAGTTCATGCACCGAGAAAATCATTACCTACTGGGACATCAATAATCCTCATCACCCCTGATGCTGAACGGACTCAAAATACCTATCTTGGTGCTTGCCAACAATATAGCATTGAAGATGTGGATGAGGAAGCAATTGCCAAGTCTCGATACATCTATTTTACAGGATATATGTGGGATACTGAGAGTCAGAAAGAAGCACTAGAACATGCAATCAAGGTAGCAAAACTCAACGAGACTAAAATTGTCTTTGATGTGGCTGACCCGTTTGCTGTTAATCGCTCAACTGAAGATTTCAAACGCATAATTACACAAGATGTTGACTTCATATTAGCCAATCGTGAGGAAGCTCGAACCTTGACTCAGAAGGATGAGATATCGGAGATGATTGAGTACCTAAGAGCACATGTTGAGGAGGGAGTGATTAAGGATGGTGGAAACGGATCATATCTGTTTGACCAGGACAATATCTATCATGTCGCCGCCGACAAAGTTAATGCAATTGATACTACCGGAGCCGGAGACATCTATGCATCGGGAATATTATATGGACTTGCAAAGGGGTATGACCTTCAACGAACAGGACGAATTGCCTCAAATGTCGCAGCTCAACTGGTCCAAATAATCGGTGCAAGACTTCAGAACAGCATGAGAGAGAAAGTAGATCTGATTTAACTTTTATGAATCTTGAGACCAAGTGGGTGTGATCCCCTGTATTACCTGTATTGCAACAGACGCACTGTTCTTGACATCAGTTGGTGATGTTGGGTCATTCACAATTGATATCAAAGGATCTAATGCAGATTCATCTTTTAAGTTCCCTAATGCTTCAATAGCAGTTTTTCTAACTAGAGTATCAGAGTCATGAAGAGCTGCCTCAATCAGAGTGGAAATGATACTAGAGTCCGCAATCCATGCCAAACTTTGAATCGCTGAAATCCGAGTCCAAGAATAATCATCATTCTTGACGGCTTTTATCAGATGAGGTATGACTTTATGGTCACGGATGCGACCAAGTTTGATGGCTGCAGCTTTCCTTGTCTCAGGATGCCCGTATTTTAGCTCATCGACAACCTCAGAAATCCTATCCTCGGAACTCATATGGACATTCTGAAAATAGAGGACTTCCGTATTAAATGTATTCAAGATCAAGTATTATTTGATAACAAATATAAATGAAAATTCTTTGAGGGTGTTAGGTATCGCTCCATTTAAGGAAGGTTAGTTCAACCTCTATTTTGGAGACATTCCACCTCGTTGATGCTTATGAGTCACCCATTGATTGAAATTGCTGATGAAAACAAGGAGAAATTCTTTGCCTTGTTTGATCAGAGTGGAGGTAAAGTTGATTATACAATTGAACAAGGAGAGAAGAACGAGTTCCTAGAAGTGAAGGTACTCAACGAGGAGGCAAAACTTGCTGGTATTGTTTGGTATTTTGGACCACAAAGAGCTTATATTGAAGATATCAGAACGATGGTTACTCGGATTGAGAACCAGAAGGTCCCCATGGTTCTTCTTGCTGCAGAGGGAACCACCTCTCAAGGTAAAAAGGAACTAAAACCACACAAGATCAGAATTGTCAAAGACTTTGAGTCAATTGAAGTTAAGACTAAGAAGAAGTCAAAGAAGAAGAAGAAAGTAGAGGAAAAAGTAGAAGTTAGTATTGAAGATGATATTTCGCTTACCAAGCTTCCCGATAATCCCCTGATGAGAATAGTAAGAAGACTTCTTCAGAGAAGAGAACCCGAGATTGTCCAGATGAAACAGGTGGACGACACTGATGAAACTACTTTCGAGGTACGGGCATATTCTTCAGACAAAACTCTACTCGCAGTTTACAGGACAGTAGACAAAGACTCCATCGGAGTCTCCACAGTCCGAGATTTTATCGAGAAAATTGAAGATGAGCAACTGGACGGCGTTCCCGTTGCACTCATTGGGAAAGTAAAGTTCACACCTACTTCCAAGAAAGAAGCTCTTGAGAAAAATATCAACCTCATCAGCCTTAGTGATGAAAAAGAGGCAAAAGGAGACGAGGAGCAACAAAAACTGAACGAAAGACTCCGACAAGGTGCCATTGAGATTATCAAACAGAGAGGATATGAGATTGTGACTAAAACTGGACCACTCTTCTCAAAATTGGTTGCAGGATCAGAAAGTCTTGGTACTTATCTGGTTGCTGAAAACCATGAAAAGAAATCCCTTCTTGTGTTATTACCATCAGAGGAGGTTGTTCGAGTTGCCACTGTTCGAGAATTCAGTGAGCAGATTGAGTCACTAGGAATTGATGATGGAATGCTCATTGCCCTCAAGAGGTTCACATACACAGCAGAAAGAGAAGCAAAGGAATTTGGCATATCAGCTCTGAGGAAAAACCACCCTGTTTTCAACATTTTCTCACACTATCTTGTGCCTGAGCATGAAATTATGGATAAGCTGGATGTAGATGTTATGCTTGAGCGTTATAACGCGTCATTGATGCAACTTCCAAGAATCTATGAAGATGATCCAGGTGTGGTAGCTGTCAATGGGAAAGTTGGTGATGTCGTGAGAATCATCAGAGACCAGGGAGAGAACTACAGATTAGTAGTACCAAGACCCGAAGGTGGTAGCACAGAAAACACCGCACTGGTTCAAATGACAGATAAAAGAAGAAAACGACTTGCTGAAGCAAACTAGTTTTTAATTTCATCAATATCAAATCTCGAAGAATACTCTAAGTGCAATATAGTTAAAAGACTCAAATAGGCAAAGGATCTATGAAATTCCAATCCTACAGATCGACGGTTTATGGTACAGGAGGAACTGTGGCTACAAGTCAACCTCTGGCGGCGATGGCTGGTGTGAAAATACTACAAAAGGGAGGGAATGCAGCAGACGCGGCAGTAGCGACCGCTGCAGCCCTGAATGTGACTGAACCCACTTCTACAGGTATTGGAGGAGATGCATTTGCTCTTTACTATGGCCAAAAATCCCGAAAAGTGCATGGTGTGAATGCAAGTGGGAGAGCACCAAAAGATTTGACTCTGGAAAAACTAATTTCGCTAGGATTTGACAAAGAATTTCCTAGATTCTCCGTTCACACAGTTACTGTTCCTGGGGCGGCTGCAGGATGGGTCGACACAGTTGAGAAACACGGAAACCTCTCAATTAGTGAAGTGCTTCAACCTGCAATCGAATTGGCTGAGAACGGATTTCCGGTAGCGCCGATCACTGCCAGAGCATGGGCACGAGGTGCTAAATTCCAGCTTTCAAACAGTCCTAATGGTATAGAATTGCTGAAAAACGGCGTGGCACCAGGTTCCGGTGAGTTGATGAAAATTCCAACTATGGCTCAAACTTTCAGAGAAGTTGCAGAACATGGTAAAGCAGGTTTCTATGAGGGTAGAATCGCGGAATCAATTGTCGATATCATACAGAGTATGGGTGGGCATATGAACCTTGAAGACCTGCGTGATCACACAACAACATTTGAAGCCCCAATATTTACAGATTATAGAGGCCACCGTGTATATGAGATCCCACCGAATGGTCAGGGACTCACAGCATTGATAGCACTTAACATTCTGGAAGAATTTGACATAAGTTCTATGAATCCCCATTCCACCGAATATTACCACCTTCTGATTGAGACTATGCGCTTGGCATTTGCTGACTCCCGGTACTATGTGGCCGATCCTTCAGTTGTGGAATTACCGATCCAATCACTGCTCTCAAAAGAATACGCCAAAGAAAGACGTGAGTTACTCAATTTAGAGAGAGCCACAGTAGATCAAGTGAAAGGAAGCCCCGAAAAGATTTCCAACACAGTGTACCTCTCTGTAGTGGATGGTGAGGGAAATGCCTGCTCATTTATCAATTCCAATTACATGGGTTTTGGGACAGGAATAGTCCCTAAGGGATGTGGTTTCACATTGCAGAATAGAGGTCATAATTTTAGTCTTGATCCAGAACATCCCAATGTACTTGCTCCTGGAAAGCGACCCTACCATACCATTATCCCCTCAATGATAACCACACAGGGTGATCATGGAGAACAGTTATACGCCTCCTATGGGGTAATGGGTGGCTTTATGCAACCACAGGGACATGTGCAAGTCGGATTGAATCTGATTGATCATAAGATGGATCCCCAGCAGGCTTTGGATCATCCTAGGTTCTGTATCACTGATGGAACGTCTGGAGGGACTGTTGCATTGGAAGAGGGTATTTCCATCGAAGTGATGTCCCAACTTGGATCTATGGGTCATCCTGTCCGCCCTGTGAGTGGATTTGGCCGAGGGATTTTTGGAAGAGGACAGGTTATCACAAGATCCTCAGATGGTGTCTTAGCTGCAGGGTCAGATCCAAGAGCAGACGGGATGGCAATAGCGCTATAAGTTGAATTATTACACCGCGAGGTTGATAATTCCTTTTAATTATGGTCAACCTGAAATATCCATGGAGAATCTATCTCAAGATAGACAAATTGAAGATTTTGCACCGCCATTTTCGGGCCTATTTGGGCTCATCAACCTGGCATGGATTGTTGTAAGCATATTTGACAACAAACTAGATCCTGAAAAATGGATATTCTTAGGGTTGATGTCATCCGGTGCAGTCTTGACGGCTTACTATCTGATTATTGCGAGAAAAGAAAAGGAACCCTTACGACAGACTGCAGCATTCTTTTACCTCATTACGTGGTTGGGAATTGGTTTGTTCAGCAATATGAACAAGCCACTGTTCGAATTTGTATTTCTTTCAAGTACAGTGACCATCAATCTGAGACAGGCTATGTACACAGTATTGCTACCGGTTCTAATTGTCTGGATTCAGCCAGCAAGTAGTGATTACTTCTTTGGATTGCGGGAGGCTAGCGATGAAGAAAAGACCAAAGGGCTCTGGAAAATCAGTGTTATCCTTATTATCATCTTGAATATCATCACGGTTCCACCCATAGCGGAATTCCTGATAATTATCCCCTTGATATACGAACACACATCACTATACAAGATGAAAAAGGATACACTACCCCTTCTCACATTACATATCCAAAGGGAATTGTTCCATAAATTCGCCGTGCCCATTTCAATGCTAAAAGGAGTCGTCATCATTATGGTGGCATTTCTCTTTGAGATGATCACTTCACGGTTTTGGTTACTTATACTTCTCCTTTATTTTGTAATGTCAATTGTCTGGTTTATCGATTTTCTCGTACCACAGGAGATGAGGGGGAGATCAGAGAGTAGAATAGATGAGAAAGATATCGAAGATAAGATTGAAAAGAGAATGGAGGAATTTTTCAATAGAGATAGTAAAAATCGAAAATCCACAAAAACCAAATCCTCGAAATCCTCAGATCGATCACCCCCCGCACAATCTGATGAAATCAAAGTAGAAGTGGTAAACCTCAAAGAAAATCGTGAAACTAATTCTGACGTAGTTTTGCATGATAATTCAGCAGTTCTTATTCCTGATAGAGAGAAGGCTATTGGAGAAAAAGCCCATGCGTTAGGCAAGAGAGTAAGAACAGAGCTTTCAAAACCCCAGTATAACCTAAATCACATCATGAGTACCCTCAGTAAGGAAGATTTCAGCAAGGCATACCGTGTTGATACCGCAGGTTATGAATTTGACTCAAATGAAGGACCCTGGTCTCCTCCAAAAGATCTGATTCTATTTCCTCTGGAATTAGCAGAATATGATTATAGGAGAGAGGATGAGATCCTGCTTCTTGGTTTTAATCGACCTATAGAAGAGGGATCTGCGACTATTACCGCCAATTTTGGTGGCCAAAACAAAACTCGAGAATTCAAGGTCAAGGGAAACCAAGTTCAGATCGGTGATACCACATTCCATATGAAGACGCTCGTTCTGACCCGAGAGCAATGGGATGAAACCAGATCCCAGTTAGAATATATCGATGATGTGAAGGATATATCATATACCGGTTTTAGTACACTTCATGATCTACAGGAGAAATTGGCAACAATGTCACAAAAATGGATAGAAATGCGAAAACAGGCCGAAGTGGCAGCAGTCAACTTCATGGCAGGATTGTTAGGGTCAAATGATCCCATATTCATCAACCGCCAAGAGTACATTGAAGGCACATATCATGCACTTGAACCGGCTGATGAAGAGTAGTATTATCCCTATATTTTAGTCTTTAATTCAAACCATATACATATTTTAGACATACAATAACATATGTCTATATTTTAACAATATAACATGTTTTAGAATTTTAATTTTTAAATTAAGATTATATATAATATCTATGTTTTAGTCATAGAGATCCGATGCCCACATACGATATCTAATTTTTAGAGATCAAAATCAGGCAGGTCAGGTACATCCTCGTCTTCATCATCTTCATCCTTTTTGTCCTTAGATTCCGATGAGACCGGATCTTTATCCTCTATTCTTCCACCTAAACTTGCTGGCCCAGGCATCTTCGTCTCTCCAACTGGTTCGTCTGCATCGGCTGCTGCCCTTCTTCTTGCCAGAATATCTTTCAACTCAGATAGCTGAGACACAGGACCACCTCCGCCTCCGCCTCCCGGAGGTTGCTTGGGAGCAGCTTTCATCGCTGGTTTTTCCGAGTCAGGGGCAGAACTAAGTTGCACACCTTCCAATTTGTTTGCAGCAGGTCCTTCTTTCAGATTTGGACCACCACCAGGTCCAGCTTTAAGATTAGGACCACTTCCACCAGGGCCCATTTTCAGGTTCGGACCCCCTGAAGGAGCTTTGAGGTTGGGGCCACCACTGGGTGCTTTCATATTTGGACCTCCAGCTGGAGCTTTCATGTTGGGACCTTTCATATTTGCAGTGCCAGCAGGAGCCGCCTTTGCTGCAGGTGCCCCTCCACCACCACCTCCGAATGCACCATAAAGGTCTTTCAAGGAGATGATTGTCTTTACAGCCTGAGTAGGAGTCAATCCTGAATTACGGATGATGTCCATTTCATCTCTATCAAGCTGAATTGTAATAGTAAGTTGATCATCCCCACCCGTTGCTACACGCTTGTCCTCTTTCAATTGTTCAAATTCGGGAAGAGAAGCAAGTGCTTCAATTGAGTCTACTCCTTGATCCTCCAGAATATCGGAAATTAAATTCAAAGCTGACTCCGGTCGCTTATATCCTCCAAACCTTGCAACTGCAGTAAGATCACGAGTCACCCAGTAATGTTGGAGTAAAGCTCTTTTACGAAAGTCCATTGCAGTCCAGCGATCTCTCGTGGCAACATCACCTTGAATTCGATTGAGCCAAGTCGAGATGGAACTATCGCTCATTCTCCTGCGTGTGGTCTTCGTTATGAAATATGCCTGAGATGGAGACATTTGCCTTCTGCGCCATCGTTCGTATATCTTGAGGAAGTTTACGGTTCTTTTTGGAAGAATCAATACACGATATCCATCACTGCGATTGTCATGTATTGTCACCTGTCTTGCTTCAAGGTCAACATCAGAGAGGTTAAGGTTGATAGTCTCAGCAATCTGAGCGCCTGTTGCATAAAGAAATTCCAGTATTGCCCGATCTCGTATGTGACTGGCTTGCTGATTGAGAAGATCAAGATCTTCCATCGTAATAATCCGTTTACCAACCTTACGTCTCTCAGTTTTCGCAAGTGTGGTCGCCTTTACTGACTCACCATCACCAAGCTCTGAGATAATAGACTCAGCCTTTCCAACAGGTCTTTTGTCTTCCTCAGCCTCAAGTGCTTTTTCACGGATAAACTTCTCGTATTGTACTACAGGACTCTCTGCTTGAAATTCACCAGAGTCCATCAGGACCCTATAAAATGTCTTCAGTATGGATCTTGAAGCATCTTTCTCCTGTTCAAGGAGGAATTTTTGGACATCCTCAAAATCTGCATCCCAAAGTGACTTGTTATGAATTAGAAGAAATGTTCCAAATTCACCAATAGTTTTCTCATATCTTGACCTGGTTGATCCAGCTAGGGTATTGTAAAGTCGGAAAGTATCTATGGCCTCCTGATTCTTAGTCTCGTTCTTCTTGCGACGAATAAACGGTCTACGGGCCATGATTTCTCACCTTTATTAAATAGTATCGAGCATCGGGTATCCGAGCTCAATTGCTGCTTCCTGAATGGCATCTGCAATGAGTGCTTCTTTCCAACCGGGAGCTTTCTTGTCCTGATCCTCAAGCCATTCCTTCAGAGATCTGTCAATCTCAATTTGCTGGACGGCAGTTTTCAGATCAACAGTGGTTCCCTGTTGTTGGAGGAAACGTCTAATCCTCTTGTAGACTTCCTCTTCCTTATCTACCTCTAATACATCGGCAAAATCAACACCCTCTACAGTCTCATCATCATCTCCTTTTGATCTCTTCCGTAACTGGGAAGGTTTCGAGGTTCCAATTTGCTGTTGTGAATCGATAAGACGACCGATCAAGGAATTGAAAGTATCCTGTAAGGTTGCAAGTCTGATTTCCATTCTCCGTTCCAGGTTCATCAACGAAGTAACGATAAGGTCGAGTAATTCGTCTTCATCATCCTCCTCTTCGTCGTCCCGCTTGTAGAGTAAATCCTCAATCAGAGAAGTAACGACAGACGTCATAGAGGTGGAATTCTTGTGTGCATATGCCTGAAGATCTGTTTTTGTATCCTGATCAATCCTCACATGGATATACGTGTAATTGTCCTCATCATCTATGAGCTTCTTACTCGTTGAGTTACTATCTTCAGCCATCTGTAATCACTTTTCCTCAAAGGCTTAAGTATGCTTGGAATAAGTTCTTAATAAGGGCAGACCTTCTACATCTGAAAATATGTATGAAACACAATTTTGGTTTACTCACGATTTGATGACATTCATGAGATAGATTAAAATTTTGTAGAGTTTCACATACTGATGAGACGCAATGTTTGGTAGAGGTTCTAAGAAAACTTTATTCGACTACATAGAAAGCCATGATCCATATAATCCTATTGAGGATTTGATCAGGCCAAAATACCTTGACGGTACATCAATTGAGCACAAAAATCTTGAATCAGATATTTCTGAATACTGGGATCTCCTGCATCCACTGGTTGCAGATTTTATCAATTCTTATGCCAAGGAATACCAGAAACTTGCTGATGAAGCTGCCAACGCTAGAACTGATATTGATGGAGTAAGGAGGAGTCTATCATTCGAGCAACAGAATGTCAATGACCTCAATGACAGAATCCGAGAATTACAGAAGACATTGCAAGAAGAAGCTGTGGTACGTCGTGACCTGGAAGAGAGATTACGAGACGAACGTGCTCAGGTCACCGCCAAGTTCGAAGAGGAGAAAAGAGCACTTGAGCTTGTTGCATCTTCAAAACTTCCTGAAGGAACTTCAATGGAGGATTTCCTATCCAAAGTACAAGAAGGAGCTGCAGATAGTGCAGAAGTTAAGCGGTTACAGG
>JAEOUB010000327.1 GCA_016839545.1 Candidatus Kariarchaeota archaeon
ACCGTACCACTTTGTGGTTTCCTCTGCGGGAAAATATGGACCATAGAATACCTCTTGAAGACAGAGAATCTGTACACCCTTCTCTCCAGCTTCACGAATCATCTCCTCATGTTTGAGGATATTCTTTTCTTTTATCTCTTCGAGCGGAGTATTTTCATCAAAAGGCACAGTGCTTGCCTGTATTAATCCACACTTTACAGTCATAAACTCACGATTTCGGAGATGCCATATAAGAAATCGTTCGAATGAATCTACAAATGAACGATTTTGTTTAGTGGATGTAATGATTGGCGTCCTGATGTTAGTTTACTGCAAATCAAATCGATCGTTGTTCATGACCTTGTTCCAGGCACCGACGAAATCAGCAACAAACTTGTCGTTGTTATCATCCTGTGCATAGACCTCGGCAATTGCACGAAGTTCAGAATTGGAGCCAAATACGAGATCAGTGCGGGTAGCAGTGCGAACTTTCTCACCACTGACACGATCTGTAGCCTCGTAACTATTGAAACCAGTTTTCTTCCATGCCACACCCATATCGAGCAGGGTGGTAAACCAGCTGTTGTTCAGAGTACCATCACCCCAAAGACCTTCTCCAGTGGCAGATACACCCATAGCACGAAGTCCGCCAACAAGGGCGGTCATCTCTGAAGGTGTCAGACCCAGTAGCTGTGCTTTATCAAGCATCATCTCCTCTGTGGAAACAGCGAATTCTTTCTCCACATAATTGCGGAAACCATCTGCTCGTGGCTCTAGATAAGCAAAGGAGTCAACGTCAGTCATCTCCTGAGTTGCATCTCCTCGACCTGTGGTCACATCTACACTGACACCACTTGCCTTCTCAATACCGACAGCACCACCAATGACAATAACATCAGCTACACTGGCACCGGTCTCAGAGGCAATGGTTTCGTAGACACCAAGAACCTTGGATAATTGATCTGGGTTGTTTGCTCCCCAATCCTTCTGGGGTGCAAGACGGATACGTGCTCCGTTGGCACCGCCACGCTTGTCAGATCCACGGAAGGTGGATGCACTGGCCCAAGCAGTCTCAACCATCTCCTGGACAGACAGTCCTGAAGCGGAAATCTTTGACTTCACTGCAGTAATCTCATCGCCACTGAGGCTCTTGCCAGCAGTGACTGGATCTTGCCAAATATAGTCTGCATCCTTGAAATCACCAGCTGCATAATTGGATTTGGGCCCCATATCACGGTGGAGTAGTTTGAACCAGGCACGAGCAAATGCCTCACCAAATGCCTCAGGATCCTTTCTGAACCGCTGACCGATCTCATTGTAAGTGGGATCCATCTTGAGCGACATATCAGCGGTGGTCATCATAAGTGTAACTTTCTCACCACTGCCATCTACCTCGGGAGCCATGTGATCTTCTTTGATTTCTTTGGGCTGCCAGATGTGAGCACCAGCAGGACTCTTGGTTAATTCCCAGTCATAGCCAAACAGCACGTCAAGGTAACTCATGTCCCATGTGGTGGGGGTATAGGTCCAGGGACCTTCAACACCACTGGTCATGGTGTTCTTACCTTTGGCATCTTCTGGCATCTCCCATCCTAAACCTTGTTTTTCTAGAGGAGCGGCTTCAGGATCAGGACCTACATTCTCTGGTTTTCCTCGACCGTGTGCCTTCCCGAAAGTGTGACCACCAGCAACCAGTGCAAAGGTTTCCTCGTCATTCATTGCCATTCTGCCAAATGTCTCACGGACATCCTGAGCAGATAACAGGGGATCGGGATTACCATTGGGTCCTTCAGGATTAACGTAGATCAGACCCATCTGGACTGCAGCTAGTGGATTTTCAAGATCCTGACGGCTCTTTCCATATCGGTTGTCACCCAGCCATACATCCTCAGAACCCCAGTAAATATCTTTCTCAGGGTGCCAGATGTCCTCTCGACCAAGAGCGGTACCGTGATTGGGACCACCCATATCCTCGATGGCAACATTACCTGCCACAACAAGCAAATCAGCCCAGCTGAGCTTGTTACCATATTTCTTCTTGATAGGCCAGAGTAATCGTCTTGCTTTGTCAAGATTTCCGTTGTCAGGCCAGGAGTTCAAAGGAGCAAATCTCTGGGCACCCGTGTTCCCTCCACCTCGACCATCACCACTTCGGTAGGTACCAGCGGCATGCCATGTCATACGGATAAAGAAAGGTCCATAGTGACCATAATCAGCAGGCCACCAGTCCTGACTATCTTTCATGACGTTTTTGATATCTGCTTTCACAGCATCAAAATCAAGTGTCTTAACTGCCTCACGATAATTAAAGTCCCCTAAGGGGTTGGATTTTGAATCGTGTTGGCGTAGAATGTCTAAATCCAGTTGATTAGGCCACCAATCTTTGTTTGCAGTACCTGCTGATGTAGCCATAGTTCTCTTGTCTGCTGTCATAATATCAACTCACAAGTTGCAAATGTTAGAGAAATACTTAACTTAAAACAATTTATGTAAGGGTACACTATGGTTTGTGAGATGGAAGGCAATGCGGAGGCACGAAATTAGGTATATCCTAGAAACAATATGTTCAATTGACAGGAGAGTGGTGAAACTGTGTGGAGACTAGGACGCTTCAACTCCAGTCAGGCCAACTTGTGTACTGGGACACTGGTTCAGGATTTCCTGTGGTTTTTCTTCATGGATTGCCAACATCCAAAGAGCTATGGACACATATGATTGATGGTTTTCATAGTTTCAGGGTGATTGTCCCGGATCTCATGCAATATGGTGAGAGTGAACAGGTAGACACTGATTTCACGCACAAAGAGCGTGCCAACAATTTGAAAGAGATGTTGGATCTCCTTCAAATTGAGACAATACATCTAGTTGGTCATGATCTTGGTTCATCTGTAGCAATCGATTTTCTCGGAATGTATGGAGAATTGGTGGACAAATTTGTTATTATGAGTCCTCCAGTATATCCTGATTTCAAACCCCCCTTACTCGTAAAACTGAACAGGTTACCCGTTCTTGGTCCATTCATGATTCGATTTTTTGTTGATTTGATGTTCAATATTGGTATCAAAAGGGGTCTCACAGACAAATCGAGATTCACAGAAGAGATGAGACTACATTTCAATAAGCGATTTCGTGATGCTTTAGGTAGAAAGACGCTCTACAAATTACTTCGCTGGGGTGAGCCTGAAACAGAATTCGCCGACTACCCCGAAATAATCTCCCACCTTACTCAAGAAACCCTGGTGGTTCATGGAAAGAAGGACCCCTACATCCCACTCGAACATTCCAGAAGACTAGCAAGGGATATCTCAAATGCAAGATTAGAAATTATTGAGAACGGTTCACATTTTCTTCCACTTGATTATGGAACTGAAATTCGTGATTTAATTCTTGCATTTCTTGAATGAAGAGAACTACCGTCTCAAAACTGCGATTACCAATTTTTCATCTCAGGAAAGAAACAGTTCTCTGCATTGGTTCATTGTATCTTGTGGTGAAGTTACCGTGTGACCTTGCACTCTGGTATCCTTGAATATCTCGAAATCATTCCCTCCTTCATAGGTTTTATCACCAAAGAAATGGATCGTATCGAATTCGTTCTCTACAAACTGCAGACAGTAGGTCTTATCCCAACCTATTGGAAAAACATCGAAGGAAATCTGACCACCGATTGAGTATTTCAGTCCAAAATGTGAGAATTTCTCTTGCAGCACATCCACCATCTCGTCTCTAATTCCTACGGTACGATCAAATTTCTCAAATTCCTCTCGTTCTTCTTGACTGCAATTTCGGCCAATCGGTGATATATTTAGCATCCCTTTTCTGAATTCTACGAAGGTACCTCGCTTGATGGGAATATCAAGATCGGCAATGTAGTGGAGGACAAAATTGATGAATTCCTTCAACTTCTCATCTCCAAGGAATACTTTGATACTCTGCTCTCCAATCAGATCTTTACCTTTGTAGGCGAGAAGCCCGTTTTCAGAGAATATATAGTCAAAATTATCTAAAATAGGTTCGACAAGCTGTTCTTGTATCTTATCAAAATCAGAACCCCCAACAATTCCGACACTCACATTTCCACGCAATTCTTTCAGAAATGATTGCATCTCTTCTGTTATTAGATTTCTAGAGGGAGTCAATGTTCCATCAACATCAAACAGGACAAGAGTTGAACTCATATAAGAACTCAAACAACCTCTCCTATATCAATAGTGCTGAACACGTCTCAGAGACCAAGATATCATGAACTTAACTCATCAGTGGTTAAATATTAATAGGGTTGAATAATCCTTTTTGTATGGCTGATTTGACTGAGATTGAAAGATTGGTAAAACAAAGTCAGCCAAAACAGGCATTAGAGATGGTCAGAGCATACCTTAAATCAAGTTTTGACTGGGACTATGCACTGAAAGAGGTTGAGATACTCCGTGAAATGGGAGCAACTGATGAGGCACTCAAGATCTCACGATCACTTGAGAGACGAGATTTAGACTATTTGCAGAGGTTTGATCTTGACTTGGAAAAGTTATACTGTTTCTGGACAAAATTTGAGATTGAAATTGCTAATGAGTACATGCAGACACTTCAAGAATCCGTGATTGATGTTCAAGATCATGAACATGGTTTTTCACGGATTGCTAGATTTTACCATCTCAAATCCAATATATTTGCAGAAACAGGTAGATACCGCGAGGCATTATCTGCTGTTGATATCGCTATAGAATATTACTTGAAGTTGGATAATGCGGAGAGGCAGGCTCTTATGCTTAACAACAAAGGGTTCATTCTTTCACTTATTGGTGATCCAAAAATCGCTGAGATGACATTGAAGGAGTCACTATCTCTCTATCAAATTGAGGGAAAACTTCAGGATCTGGCCCGAGTCTACAATAATCTTGGAATTGTAAAAACACAACAGGAACAATTTGAAGATGCTGAAACTTATCTCCTCAAGGGGTTGCAATTACAACTCGAGGTTAATAATCCTCTTGAGATCTCTTATTCACTCTTAGAACTTATCCAGCTCCGATTACTAACAAATAAGGATCCATCACAGTTTATGGAACAATTACGTGATTTATCTACTCGCAGTACAGAATCTATTGTTAGGTTGAGATACCAGCTAGCTAACGGGATGGTTCTCAAATCAGTCCCCAGATACCGATCAAAGGTAGAGGCACAGCAACTTCTTGAAAACATTGCATGGGATACCCAGACACCTCAAAGATATGCTCTCAGTGCCCTGAAGCACCTGGCAGAAATTAAATTTGAGGAACTCCAGAATTATGGCGATGAAGCCATTATGGATGATATCCAGAATCTGATTGATCGCCAATTTCAAATTGCCAATATGCAGAATTCGATTATTGCTGAGGTTGAAGCCAGACTTCTGGAATCAAAGCTCTTTCTCATACGGGGAGAAGTTGATACCTCAATCAAGAGTCTGGAGATCTGCCTCACATTGTCGAAGGATCATGATCTGGACTATTTTGCAAAACTTTCCAACGATTTTCTTCGACAACTGGGTACGCAACTGCAGTACTGGAAAAATCAGGGGGCTGAAATTGATAGAAGGATTGAGAAAGCCGAGATCTTCAGTTTTCTGAGAAATATTCAGTATGAGAATCTTGGAAATCTGACAATGGAACAGGAGATCCCCATCCTCTTCATGATTATTGATACAGCTGGATCGGTGAAACTCAATATCAGGTTTGTAATGATGGATGAAATCAATGAACAGATGATTGGGACCTTTATCAGTGCCATTAACTTGTTCTTCAGTGAGGCTTTCGTGTCAAGTAACAATATTGAACGTATCAATAGTAATGATTACACACTTCTGCTCAAAGCGGAATATGGGATTACATATTGTTACATCTTCAAGGGTCAATCATACTTCGCAACTCGGAAGCTAAGAGAGGTTATCACCGAGCTGAAGATGATGACAAGCTATCAGAATTTTGTGATAGATCGTGGATTGACAATACCTATATCCATGAAATTGGATCAATTCGAGGAAGAACGCCTCAAACAGATCATGGAAAATAACTAGACCACAATAAGAATTACACCCATTGTGGTGAGAAGTATACCTGCAAACTGTTTCACGTTGATCTTGTCTATACCGAGGAACTGTCCAATAATTACAGCAACAACCGGATTAGACGCAGAAATGGGAGTTACAATTGATGTAGCTGCCTTCTCAAGTGCAAGAAAGAGAAATGTTGCACCCATGACCCAGCCAAACAGACCCGACAATGAGAAGATGTAGAATGATTTCCTGAGATCTGCCAGATTTCGATCTCTGAATTCTTCACGATTTTGGCGATTTGCAGTGAAGATCATTAAAGCCAGCCAGCCAATAAAGACGGTCCTCAAGGCCATCAGACTGAATGAGCCTGTACCTTCTTGTTCGAAAATATTCCTGGCAAATATCACTGATGATCCCCAACCCATAGCGACACCAATACCCAGGAATATTGCCTCAAGAGATACACCACGCTCATTCGTTTCAGAATTGAAACGATATCGTGTGACAAGTGATATCCCTCCAACAACGAAGACTGTACCAATAATAATGAATGGAGTGAGTGTTTCCAATCCGAACAATATCAATATTGCAGATGTCAGTAGTGGATATGAGGTCGCAATTGGTAA
>JAEOUB010000328.1 GCA_016839545.1 Candidatus Kariarchaeota archaeon
CCCTCTTCTGGCTCTTCTCCATCTATGTAGATACCTGATGTGGAGGTCATCCCCATTCGGTGTGAATTGCCAATTCTGAGTATATGGGCCAGTATTCTTGATGTAGTGGTCTTTCCATTTGTGCCAGTGATTAAATGTTTGGGGACAATTGCACTGTAGAGCTGGGGAAGTGGCCATTTTGACATTGCATCATCAAATGATGAAGAGGAAACACCCAGGAGAAAGTTGAGATCTACAGATTTCCACATTTCAGGGTCGATTTCATCCAGATCGAGCAAAGGATAAGGTGGCTCGAGATATCTCAACTTGTTGTCTTTCAGTTGTCTCTGAATGACTATCCCGTATTGTCCCTCTCCAATTGCCAGCAGTCGTGAATCATCTTCCGTATCCTGATTGAGTACTCCATGTTTCTTAAAATGCTGGAGTATCTGTGTCAGAAGGGGTGAATGTTGTCTCTTCTTGACCATATCCCTGAGCAGGTCATTATTCAGGTCAATATCACTTCCCTTGTTGATAGATTCGAGGACAAGATCGACCATAGCTGCATTGAGAACTCGGTTGGTAATGGGTAAAATGATGCAGTATCGTGGTAATCTTCTCAGTTTGCCAGATGCTATGTCATCATGCAGACACGAGAGTTCAGTCCTGAGATAGTTATTCATCACCTTCAATATGAGGTGCTCAAGATCTGCAATCTTCCCTTTCTCGTCACAATTTGATACAGAAGTAGGAATTTTGACTGACTCTAGGTCTCCATCTATCTCATAAATGACATACGGGTATCCTGGACTGCCATAGTATCCGAAATGCTCAATGAGTACTCGATACCCGATGTCAATTGCCATACTTGAGGGATTTTGACGGAGTTAAAAAAAATTAAGATGCTAGCTGTATCTCGTTCAACCCTGTTCCGTACTATTTATACAGAGTGGACAACTATTTTGTGTGATTGTTGAACTTGCCGAGTATCTCTTTCTGAGAATGTCCCTGCGACCCATCGAGGATCAGTTCACTGCCCAGGACCTGCGTTCTCTGAATGCACTCTACACCCAGATCAAGTACAGGGGACTGGAGGATTATCTCGCCCAGGGTTTTGAACGCCTGGCGATCGAGCCTCCCATTACTGATGAATGCTCAGTTTCCGATCTCAAACGTGTGGTCCATGATACACTAAGAGATAATTACTACCGGATGTCTCCACGTTTACTAGCAGTACTTCATGCCGAGGCCAGTATACACTAGCACTTCACAAATAGTAAAAATAGAGTGTTGCTATCCAAATCTGTGCTCATCACTTGGGTCTATCTGATAGTTCTACTGGCATCCATGCTGGTTCTCCTTCTTGTTCCTAGACCTTTTAATTTCGAGGAGTCTGCGACTGAAGAGAGCAGAAAGGTATCGATTATCATACCAGCAAGAAACGAGGAAACCAACATAGGTCGCTGTATTGAAAGTTTGACTCAGCAGACATACGCCAACACTGAGATTATTGTGGTAGATGGCAGGTCGGAAGACAGGACACGTGAGATCGCAGCCTCATTTATTCAAGTCACTGTGGTTGATGAACCTGAGAGGCCTGAAGGCTGGGTTGGTAAACCATGGGCATGTTACCATGGCTATCAGCAGGCAAGCGGTGATATCCTACTCTTCACAGATGCGGACACGTACCACACTCCTGATGCACTGCGACAGACGGTGAAACAGCTGCAATCCTCTGGTCTGGTGACGGTTCTCACATCACAGGAATTCAAATCATTCTGGGAACACATGCTGACAATTGTCTTTTTTGTCATCGGCATTGCTACCAACGGATCCAAGGGAACTGATCGGACGTCGATTGCCAATGGGCAGTACATGCTCTTTGAGCGATCCCTGTACGAGCAGCTGGGAACTCACAAACTGGTAGCAGGGAGTATCATCGAGGATCTCGAATTTGGTACAAAGGCGGCTAAACAGGGATATCCACCCCTGCTCATTTCCAAATCAGGGTTGATCTTTACCCGGATGTACACCTCACTAGGTGAGATCCTCGAGGGATTTGGCAAGAACCTTGCACTGGGAATGGGTATCATCCGTGTCCAGGATTTTGTTAAGGTGGGATTGCTGCAGTTCTGGGGAATGGGGGTTTTGTTGCTGCCACTTGAAATCCTGATAGATGGATCACTTTCTAACTTTACAATTATCCTCGCACTTGTGGGGTATTTGTCTCATGTTCTGTTTCTTACAGTCTCTGAGAAATGGCTCACCACCTCCTTCAGTCCCTTCATGGTGCTCTATCCCGTGTACTATGTGGTATTCTGGTATGTCATCCTCTACTCTGTTATTTCCACCTATCTCTCAAAGGAGATTGTCTGGAAGGGAAACAAGTACACCATCTGATCCTGTTCTTTTCTCATTTCAAAGTAAACAACAATAATTAACCAACAACCTATGCAAGCCGTATGGACATTGAGACCTTTGAACTTGAACGTCGTCAATCAGTATGGGAAAACGTGGTGAAGTGGAATTTAACAGAGTCTGGAATACATCCCTACACTCTCAACGAGTTATTGGATAAATCACAGATTGAGGATCTCAATAACCTGCGATTGGGGTATGGCCAGACCAATGGGTCAATTGAACTCCGTGATACCATCAGCCGGCTCTATTCTGGATCTGACAGGGACAATTTCCTGGTAACCAATGGCTCTGCGGAGGCAAATTTCATCTCTGCCTGGAGCTTACTCAATCCCGGAGATGAGATCACATTGATGTTACCGAATTACCAGCAGATATGGGGATTGGCCCGTAGCTTTGGTTGCAAAATCACACCACTGTACCTGAAAGAGGAGCTGAACTGGCAGCCTGATGTTGAGGATCTGAAGCATCTGGTCAATCCCAACACCAAGATGATCTTTGTCTGCAATCCTAACAATCCCACGGGTTCTGTTCTCACCCAAGATGCAATTGATGAGATTATCAAAGTTGCCCGTGAGAATGATACCTGGATCTATTCAGATGAGGTCTACAGGGGTGCAGAATATGATGGAAACGAGAGTGCCACCTTCTGGGGTAGCTATGACAAGGTGATCATTGCCTCGGGTCTATCCAAGGCTTATGCACTTCCTGGTATTAGAATAGGCTGGTTGGCCGGTCCTAAGGACTTTATTGAGAATGCATGGGCATACTCAGATTACACTTCAATTACCACAGGAGTCCTAAGTAATCGAATTGCAACCATTGCACTGCAACCAGAGATGAGAAATACCATACTGACACGTAACAGAGACTACCTTCAGGAAAACCTGGAAGTGATGAAAATGTGGGTTGCCAAGCACTCAGATATCTTCTCATTTGTGCCTCCAACTGCTGCAGGCATAGTATTTCTGAAATACAACAGGGAAGTTCTAGATCTCAACTCAACAGAATTGACACAACAACTCCGAGATATGAAGAGTGTGCTGATTGTGGCAGGTGACTGTTTCGGTATGGATAACTACCTCAGAATTGGTATTGGATCTGAGAGAGAGTATCTTGAAGCTGGACTGACTCTGATTTCAGAATTTCTTGATGAGATTTTGTAATCTATTACAGTTCTTTCAGTTGCTTGAGGAGTTCCTTCTCTTTCTTGCCCACCTTGTCGGGGATCTTGATAGTGGCAACATAGTAAGCATCACCCTTGACATCATTTCCTCGGATTTTTCGAGCGAACCCCTCGCCCTGAATACGCAGTACATCATTGATATTGGTGCCCTGTGGTACTTTCAACCGGCCAGTTCGGGGAGTGTCCTTTCCTGAGATGAGGGGGACCTCAACATCTCCACCCAGTACAAGAGTGGGATAATCAATCTCTATGCGGGAGTAAACATCCAGATCGTTTCTCTCAAACACACTGTGCTTTCGCAGATGTATCCTGAAGATCAGGTCTCCAGGCAAACCACCTGAATTGGAGGGTCTTCCTTTACCCTGCACTCTGACTGCCTCTCCTTCGTTGATACCCTGAGGGATGGTGATTCTGATTTCTTCGCGCTTACTACCCTTGCCGCTTCCCTTGCAGGTACGGCACTTCTTTTCCGGTATCTGCCCAGATGCGCCACAGTTTTTGCATGGCTGACGGGAGATCTGTACAAAGAACCCTCTCTGGACCTGCTGTTCTGTCATTCCTGCACCACGACACTCGGGACAGGATTTGTAGCCTGATCCTTTGGCCGCACGTGAGCCATTGCACTCCTTGCACGGTGTATTGTAGGGCATAGTGACTTTCTTGGAAACTCCATCGTAGGCCTCCTCATAGGTGAGTTCCAGGTCTAGAACCACATCGTCTCCACGTTGTGGACCTCTCTGTCGTGGACTGCCACCTCTTCGGGTCCCTCCGAAGCCACCTCCGAATAGGTCTGATAGGTCAAAATCGAAGATTGATGAGAAAAAGTCAAAAGGATCTGCAGACCGAGCTCCAGACGCAGCACTGTCAACTCCAGCATGCCCAAACTGGTCATACAAGCGTCGTTGTTTACCATCTGAGAGCACGGAGTATGCCTCGTTGAGTTCTTTGAATTTCTCTTCACCCTCATCTTTCGGCCCATCATACTTGTCGGGATGCAAACTCATGGCCTTCTTTCTGTATGCGCGTTTGATGTCTTTTTCCTCTGCATCTCTATTGACGCCAAGTACTTCATAGTAATCTCGTTTTGCCATTACTTACACCCTACAGGTAGTGTACCTTTAGTTCACATCTTCAAAATTTTATATAAAACTACTGATTCGGAGAACTATTATGACTTCAGCAGATGGGATATTCCCGGAGTATGTTCAGATTGAGGTCACAATTCAACTCTTTCAAATTTGTAGAGTGCCAGCATTGTAAAGACAATTACATAGAGTATGGCCCACAACAGTGGCAGTAAATCAATAAAACCCAGATTCTCTCCCGTGAAGATGGACAATGCGAGGGATTCGCTTGTCCCCTGTGGGACAATTAGCCTTGAGATGGTGTAGTTCTCGGTCCCTGGAATTAACGGCATAAATGACAGGAAGATCATAAAGAAGCCAAAGCTAGCACCAAGGACTGGTCCTGTGTCACTAAATATGGTCCCCATGAGAAACGTGAATGCAAAGTAGACCAGAACGTTGACTGCAGCCAGAGACAAGACTCCAAGAAAACGTGCCAGTGGAAACACCCCGTCTGTCACCGCGTTAATTTGGATATAGGCAACCACTCCCGGGATCAGAACTGCGGTGACGATAACCCCAAGTGAGGCACTGAGGTATTTTGCCCAGATAAAGCTCTTCCTGGTAATGGGCTTGGAGAGGATCCATTCCGCAGTTCCTGAGGTTCTCTCCTTGACAATTATATTGTTGGCGACAATAATTGCACCAATGGCAGGCGAGACACCCACAAAGATGACAAACAAGAAGCCAATCTCCTCGCCGACACCCTGGAGTGCTGCGATCAACATCACGCTATTGATGGAAAAGAGCATTGCAGCGGTGTGCTTTAACCATCGAGTGCTTTTCCACCATGATGACAGTTCTGCACCCAGCAAGTTCTGAAAACCCTGGGTCCAGTTGACCGTTGCAGTCAAGATGTATCCTCTCCCACGACTTTCATAAAAATCTCCTCGAGATCTATCTTCTTCTCAGTGAATTCCACTACTTTGATTGTTGTCTCCGTAGGGTAATTCATAATCTCGCGAAGGAGCTCTTTCTCTGCCATCTCCTTGTCATTGACCATAATCTGCCATTTTGACACATCATTGCCATTCTGTACCTGGATGGATGATACCCAGTCGAGAGCAGTCAGGTGAGATTTGAGATGCTCTGTCGCCCCTTTCAATTTCAGTTCAAACATAGGACCGTCCTGATCCTCTAAAATGGTCTCAATCGGTCCCTGGGCGACAAGAACCCCCTCATTGAGAATTGCCACCTGATCACTTACTCGCTGTACATCATCGAGAATATGAGTGGAATAGAAAACGGTTGATGTCTCCTTCAGATTTTCCATGATCTTCAGCACATCCCTTCTTCCAATGGGATCAAGTGCCGCAGCGGGTTCATCAAGTATCAGCAGGTCTGGCTGATGGACCTGGGCTTGTGCTATCCCGAGTCGCTGTTTTTCACCCCCTGAGAAGCCTCCAACAGGTCTATCTGCCTTATCCTCTAGCCCAACCACCTTGATGATATCGTCAATCCAGTTGCCCTCATCAATCTCTGATTGCGACACGAAGAACTTGGCAGTGAAATTCAGCACCTGCCTTGCACTCATATGATCATAGAATTTTGGGCTCTGAGCCAGATACCCCACCCTTGAGCGTATCTTCATACTTTCAGTCTCGACATCATGGTCAAAGATATGTGCACTCCCCGCAGTGGGTTTCATCAGACCGACTAGCATTTTCAGCATAGTCGTTTTTCCTGCTCCGTTTGGCCCCAAAAATCCGAATATAGACTTTTCAGGTACTTGCAGGTCAAGTCCTCTCAGTGCAACAACCCCTGGAAATTCTTTTACAAGCCCATGAGTCTGAATGGCAAATCCTGTCACTTTCCTTCATAGAATCTTCTCATATTCAGTTTATAAATACTAAAGTCTCCATGTAGTTCAAAAATCAAATAATTAATTATATTATAGTAAAATCGAATAAGAAAATGCTCTCGTCAATCTAGGGTCATCATCTGCGGTGTGTGGTGCCTTATCGTGAATTGGTTGCATACTTGAGATAGTTGGGAATGGTTTCAGTCAGCATCTGCAGGATCTTGGTATAGACTTCTTTGCCATTGGATCCATGGGTGAAGACATGAATTGCAAAATCATGATCAAGATAGCTGATGGTGAAATCCTTGATCGCCTGCTCGCTTCCCCATTGCCATGCTGCCTTACCTCTACCCGTTTCTTCCAACCCGATCCCCACTCCCCAGCCAGTTCTCCATGGCTCATGGTAGATCTGCTGGGATGTCATCAGGTCCCAGATGTTGGGATAGTCAGTCTGGATGAAGTAAAGTGCTCTGGTATATGCTAGTGGTGTAGTCCACAATGAGCCTGCAGCATTGTATCTGATGTCGATCCTGGCCTGTGTCTCCTCATCCATCTTGTGATTGGGTGGAACGAGCAACTTGCCATCCTGATCGTGACCCTCGACATGGTTCTCATCTAGCAGATCCTCCTTGCTGAGTGCCATACGGGTGATCCCCGCAGGTTGCATCAGGTATTCCTGTAATAGCTGCCAGAATGATCTCCGAGATAGTTGCTGCACACATTTTTGTAGCAGGAGATAGCCCTCTCCTGAGTACTGCCACGTGGTTCCTGGCTCAAATTCCTGCACTAGTTCACGGTTCCATGCCCAGTTGGGCAGTCCCGGGGTATGTGATAGCACAGGCCGGGGTGTGATATGGTCGG
>JAEOUB010000036.1 GCA_016839545.1 Candidatus Kariarchaeota archaeon
ACCACACTGGGATTTCATCCAAGTGGGTCTTCGAGCACCCTGAGTGGTTTATCTCAACAACATCCAAACCATTCCCCAGCTATTCATATGAGTCACAAAATCTATCTGATAGTGACAAAATTGAGATAATTCTAGAGGATCATTACTATGATCAGACCGATGCCGCAGTTACTTTCAAAAGAATAAACAAGGAAACGGGAGAGGAAATCTATATTTATCATGGAAATGACGGAACATCTTACCCATGGAATGATACTGCACAGATAGATTTCCTCAATCCAGAGGCAAGAGAGGCGGTAATTGAAGCCATTGTAAATGTCGCAAAACAATTCCCAATCATCAGATTTGACGCTGCTATGGTTCTGGCAAAACAGCATATTAGGCGACTTTGGTATCCTACACCAGGAGAAGGTGGTGATATTCCTAGCAGAAGTCAGTACTCTCTCTCGGACGAGGATTTCACATCTCTCATACCCAATGAATTCTGGAGGGAGGTCGTAGATAGGGTCAATTCAGAAGCTCCGGATACACTATTGCTTGCAGAGGCATTCTGGCTACTTGAAGGCTATTTTGTCAGAACTTTAGGGATGCACAGAGTCTATAACTCTGCATTCTTGAAAATGCTGAAAGATGAACAAAACTATGAGTACAGGCAGACGATCAAGAATGTGCTTGAGTATGATCCTGGAATTCTCAAACGATTTGTCAATTACCTCACCACTCCTGATGAAACACCAGCCGTCGTTGAACTTGGCACAGGTGACAAGTACTTTGGACTGGCAACCATGATGGTCACGATGCCTGGTTTACCCATGTTCGGTCATGGACAATTCGAGGGTTATTCAGAGAAATATGGAATGGAGTACTCCAGGGCATACTACGATGAAGGTGAAGATCTTTGGCTGATCGAGAGGCATGAACGTGAAATTGTGCCACTTATCAAGAAACGTTATCTCTTTGCTGAGAGTAAAAATTTCTACCTCTATGATTTCTTCTCGAAAGATGGAGATGTGAATGAGAATGTCTTCTGTTACTCAAACAGGTACAATGACGAGAAAGGATTAATTATTTACAATAACAAGTTTGAGGGTGCATCTGGGTGGTTGAAAAGATCTGTCGCATTCTCTGAAAAGAGAGATGATTTGACTACCAGGTTGAGGCAAATTGATCTCTTTGAAGGTCTTAATCTGGACAACAGCCTTGGTTATCTTATTTTCACAGATGCCGTAACCCAGCTGCAGTATATTCGGTCAAAAGATGAACTCAGAGAAGACGGTCTGTTTGTGTCTCTAGGTGCCTTCCAATACCATGTCTTCCTAGATATGTATGAGGTTGAGGGTGAAGATCAACTCTGGGATCAAATTGTTGCAGATCTGGGTGGACAAGGAACTGAAGATTTGCAAACTCTCTACGAAACACTCAGAGAAGACCAAAATACTCCATTGGAACCTGCATCAACGCATAAAGGTGATACTCGATCAGAACTTGACAAACTCCGTGATCGCATTATTCAATTGCAAGAGAAATTGATCCAACACGAGGAGCAAGAGGAAATTATTGCCCACCTAACCGTACAGGTGGAACTCTTGGATCAAAAAGAGTCTGAGATCAAGAGTTTGCAAACGCTTCTGAAAGAGAGAGATGCGACGATTCAGTCATTACAAGACAAACTCAACTCTTCTCTTCCTGAAAAATCTCACCTGGTAGAAGAGAATGAATCCTTGAAAAAAGAAATTGAGAACTTGCAAGATAAGCTTAACACTACATCTCCAGCTGGTGATGATCTGTCCACGATTTTGTTAGGAAAGATTCTTGCCCGATTGGAAACTCTTCCAAATGGGATCTATCTTCGAAATCTTGCAATGAGTCTAGGTATTTCATCCAACCTTTGTTTGGAACATGTGATGGTTTTAGTAAACGATGGTAAACTGTCTATTCAGCGTAAGAGAGAGGATGATCACAATCCCAAAGTCCTACTGAGCTCAGATAGAAAATAAAAAGAGAGAGCCGAATTACATTTCAAGAAATCCCTATCTGTGGGACCTATCTATAAATATCCAGTTACAATATTAGCAGAAAACATCTAGAAATCTCCTCGTAGAATTGGAGGAGAGATTGACTACTTTATGGAGATATGACAGAATCTTTTCATACCGATGAATTATTTAAATAGTGAATTTATAAGCGATATGCGTGACGAGAGAGCTTTCTGATCTACCAATTAGAGGTAGAATAGGTTCAATGATGGCGTATCTGGGTGATGCTCAGATATCTTCGTCCGAATTTATCAAGTACAAACCAGAAGTTCCTTTGGGCCTTCTCAAAGCACTTGGTTTGGAAGCTAACTCGGTCCCATTACCTACTGAAGATCCTGCATCTCTGGTCATGAATGCCACTGATCGTATTATCTCTAAACTTTCTCCGGAAGAAATCAAATCCATCGGTTTTGTCGAGGTAGGAACTGAATCTATCAAAGATGGTTCACTTCCACTCTCCCAATATGCATTGCAATTTATTCATCATGATGATATCATTTCAAATGAATCAAAACATGCTTGTGTTGCAGCTGTGAATGGTGTATGGCGTAATCTTGGTGATAATGGTTTGGTCATTGCCTCAGATATTGCCACATATGGTAATGACGAGAATACAGCTCCTTCCGCAGAATTCACAGGTGGTATGGGTTCGGTTGCGATGTATTTGGACTCAGAAGGCAGACTTCTTGAGATTTATAATGTAAGAGGAGCCTCTTCAGGCCTAACACATGACTTTTTCAAACCATATAAACAGGATATGGATGATCTTAGTGCTAAGGTTTACCCGATTGTTTTTGGAAGATATTCCAATCTTGCAAATATCCAACGAGTGGGTCTAGCATATGAAAGTTTGAAATCTAAAGTAAACATAGCGCTTGATCGGTTTTCTGGAATAGTTCTTCATGCTCCTTATCCTGGGATCACCAAGTACAATCTCGCCTACCTGGCATTGATTGACCGGAAGGACAACGGTGACAAAGTTGCCATTAAACAGTATAACCAGATCCTAGGGCTTCTCATTGATGCACATGCCGAATTTGACAAGAGAGAACTCACGATCGTTGATACAATTGAGACCAAGGTCAAGAATATTCTCAAAGAAGTTATGTTTGTATCAGACAATGAAGGCAATAAGAAATATGCTGATGATTTTGGTTCAGCATATTCCAAAATCAAACCGTCACTCCAATTCATCAAATCTACAGGCAATCTCTACACTGGTTCTTCACCATTGTGTATGATGAGCCTATTGGAGAACAAAGAATTCGAATCCGGAGAGCTTATACTCTGGGGAGGATACGGTTCCGGTAATCAGGCAATATTCATGATCGCTCAGGCCACAGAGAGCACAAACAGTATCTCAAAGGGCTGGAAAACACAAGAACATCTAGATAGCAGACAAGAACTTGAGGCTGAACAATACGAGACATTGAAGGCAATCGGTCCCAACCCGCTTGATGACATCATCTCCAAAAACGGAGTGTCGACCTACCTCAAACCGCGAGATTCCTATTATCTTGCCGAATGTGACGAATATATGATCAAGAAGTATAGTAAAGGACACTAATTTGTTTGAGATTGAGTCTATCCCCATTATTTGTGTCCCCAAATTAAGATCAAAGGAACCCACATTTTCTTAAATACCGTTTTTAGACCATGTTTAATGCCCCAAGAAGATACTGAGAATAAGCAACGTTTCTCTTTCACTATTGAGCGTGAGTTAATAGAGACGTTGGACGCTTTGATCCGAGACACTGATTATAATCGATCAATGGTCATTCGAGAAGCTCTTTCACACTGGATCGATCATACAACACGGGATAAAGGTATCTCAGGGCAGGGACTTGCGACAATCTCGTATGTGTATGATCACCATGAAGTACGTCTCATATCCGAGTTGATGGAGGCACAACATAATTTTGACGACGTTATCCAAACTACCTCACATGTTCATCTGGATCATGATAACTGCTTTGAGATCACAATTGCAAAGGGAGATCTGGATAGGATCAAACTGATGGGTGACAAACTCCGTCAGATCAAAGGTATCAGTTCTTTCACAGTCAACTATGCCAAATCTGAAATCAAGGTGTAAAATGATGGATAGACATTATTGTTCAACTACATATCTGCTGTCAGACAAGGAACCTGTAACCTTACTCCATTTTCACAGAAAACTACAAACTTGGCTTCCTCCCGGTGGTCATGTGGAAATAAATGAATCCCCGTATGAAGCCGCACTTCGAGAAATTGTGGAGGAAACTGGTCTTCTAGAGTCTGATTTAAAATTTCTTCCAAACGGGATGTTACCCCGAAAAATTGATGATCGTGCCAAGATTCTTGAGATGCCTCATCTACTGCTTGAGGAGTACATTGAGGAAAATCATTATCATCTTGACTGGATTTTCTTTGCAAAACTTGATCCTATAAGCTACGAACTATCGGATAATGGTGATTTTCGGTGGTTCTCCAAAGAGGAACTCGAAGTCGAGTCCAATATTTTTGAAAATGTGAAAGAATTGGCAATTTACGGACTTGAGTCATTCTATAGTTGATCATACGCAGTTTATAGAATTCAAGACTTCATTCGAGTGATTTATTACTTCCCCTAAGAGTGGAAAATTGACATATGATTGATATTCCCAATTTTGTCACATTGCCAATAGAGATTGGTGTTGCTGTCCTTATCCTGTTGATGGACAGGAGGCAAAGGAACAGGGAGACTGAGGCTTCCGTCCGGTTTCAGAAACAGCAGGAGCAGTTTAGGCAGTCGGAAATCAGACAAAGGGAGCGTTTCAATAATTTTATCCAAGAGTCTTCAAAGAGGCAGATCATGCTTCTTGAATCTATTATGGCCACTCTCGATAAGGATAGAGTTGATGATTTCAAATCAGAAGTGAGTAGCAGATATGCAGAGGAACTTTCAAACGATATGGAGGATCTTGATGAATTGCTGAATCGGAAAAGTAAAACCGATGAGGTTGATCCTGAGCTTGAGGCTGATATCGAGTCGAAAATTGATGAGATTGAGAGTGGAAAAGATTTTATCGAGCATTTCCTTCCAAGAGAGACTATAGACCATATTTCAAATCTGGCGAATTCTGCAACTAGTGCCTATAAGGGTCTCCGTGATCTTCCAGATGTCATCAAATCAAGGTTTCCTGATGAGGAGGGTCATGTCAAAATCAATGTTAATGACAAGGAATTTGATATAGATCCTCGGAACTCTGATGATTTGGAGTCGGTAAAGGCCGCATTTTTATCAGGATACAAGATGGATCGCGCCACATTTATTGAGTCTCTCAACAGACAGGTACAGAAGACATTAGAGGATGTAACCCGGGATCTGAACGACAACCAGGGGTCTGATTCTACTGCAGGAAAGATAGTAGAAGTTGTAAAATCATCGTTATTACAAAGTATAGGCTTAGGTAAACAGAAAGAAAAAGAAGAGGATGAAGAAACCGAGGATCAGGTCGATGAGGAAAATTAGTGTCCACGGTTCTCTCAGTATGGAATATAGTTTTATTTCTTGAAAGTTAGAAAGAGGTATGATTGACCAGATTCTCATCTTAGTCATTACAGTTTTACTAATTTCCTTGAGCTTGTTCTTTGCTGACAAGTTAATTGGTGATAAACCCGATTCCCTTGGAGGAGGTTACTTTGTAAAGGCGGTAATCACTTCCATTGTGATTATTGTACTCATTATTGGTACCTCTGCAGTTGTTGGTGTATTGGCAAGCATTCTACCACCATTGGGGCAAATTGCCCCCATTCTTGCATTTGTGATGGGCGCATATGCAGTCAAATACTTCCTCCTCAAACAGTCATCTTTCGAGAAATCTGTGTGGGTAGCTCTAATCACATGGGTGATTATCTATATCATAGATTACGTGTCCGCTTTGCTTGGGGGTCCTGATCTCGTCCAATTTATTTAAGATCCCAGTATCCAAGTCTCAAACGTTCCTCGTCAACAGTTCCATCATTTATCAGTGATCCTTCCACCCGGATACCTTTCCCAGGACTGAAATCGGTATCTGCTGCATATTTTAAGAACTCAAGATCTGATGGTAGGAATCGAGTTTTTTCACCCATGGCCTCTTCAATACTCATCCAACGCACCTCTCCCTCATCCTCATTAAACTTCACCTGAAAATCTTCAACCTCAAGGAGGAAGTAATTGACAATGAACTGGTGCTGGTACTCACTATGAAAGTAATAGAGCTCATTCAGTAAGCCGAGATACTTGATCTTACGAATTTTATCCCTATCCAATCCTGTTTCTTCCTTTAGCTCTCTAAGAATTCCAGCTTCAATCTGCTCTCCCTCGTCAAGTTTACCCCCTGGAAATGCATAGTATCCTTTGTATGGAGATTTTTTTCTCAATATCACTAATATCTCCTGTTTTTTATTCTCACGGAGAACCAATCCCCCACAGATATTGAACAGCACAGTCCTCTCCTGTTTACCCACTTCTTATGATTTTTGCCCCAAGGTAGATCTGATACTTTTGATATTTTTAATCATATTCTCACCAATCTTGAAATATGGAGTCGTCCATCCCATTGTGTGGGAGATTTACGACCAAATTCTGAGATTGCTGATGGAGTCCACTGGATAAAGAATGGGTATGTCAACTCATATGTCATTGATAACGGTGAAGATGAACTGATCCTCATTGACACAGGGACGAACAAGAAGGCCAAAACAATCATGCAATATATTCGTACAGACTTGTCTGATAAGACTCCTGCATCTATATTCTTAACACATCACCACCTTGATCATATGGGCGGTCTGTTCCATCTTGATCACCACTTCCACCCTCGAAAGTTTGCCCATGCTGTCGATGCAGAGGTCATTACCGGCGAGCGTTCTTCTCCTGCATCCCGCAATTTGCTCCTCCGCCCAATAATGTGGCTGGCTTTGAAGCTAATCGGTCCACCCTCTGTTCAAGGTATAGAGCTCATTGAAGATGGTCAGGAGGAACAGGGTGTCAAAGTCTACCATCTCCCTGGTCATACCATGGGTTCTGTGGGCTTTTTGAAGGGAAGGACCTTCTTTTCGGGTGATGCTGCCGTATCATCTGGTGAGTCAATCAAAGTTGGCCCCGCAATGTTTGCTGAGAATCTGAATGCCGTTTATTCCTCCTTCAAGAAGCTGGGGTCAGTCTCTTTTGAGCAGCTACTACCTGGTCATGGTGCACCAATTCTTGAGAATGCTGACCAGAGAATAAAAGAGGCAATTGAGAAATATGAACTCTAGGTTTTACCCTAATACTTTCGGAGTACTCTCTTCCTTTCACTTTCAGTGTAGTCTGTCTGTCTATTTATAGTAAAACCATCAATTTCTAGGAATGGAGAACATAGATCGTACGCCAAGTAGCATATTGGATCAGGCATTCAACAGACCCTCAGTATTCACTGATGAGAACAAATTGTCCGCCGATTACGTGCCCGATAATTTGCTTTTCAGAGAGGACGATCTGAGGTTCTTGGTCAATCATTTTCGCGGTCTCTTCTCCCAGGGCATGACTCGTGGTCTCATTCTCACGGGGCCTGTGGGGTCTGGCAAGACATCGATATCAAAACGATTTGGAGAATGGGCTGTTGAACGGGGAAGAAAATCCTATATCAATATTGAATACGTTCACATCAATTGTCGTATCAATCGTACTCCGTTTATGGTCTTGCTTGCTGTGGCACGACATCTCAATCCACACATTCCCAATCGTGGGTATTCATCCAATGAACTTATGGAAATTATCAATCAGATACTCGAGGCCAAGCACTATCGTTTGCTTGTGGTCCTCGATGAGGTGGATTTTCTGATCGAGCTGGATCTTTCAGACCTGCTATACGCTCTTTCGCGGGCAAATGATGGGGCAACTGGTGCGAGTGACCATGAGATCTC
>JAEOUB010000329.1 GCA_016839545.1 Candidatus Kariarchaeota archaeon
CAGTGTCAACGGAGGTGCAGCCCAGTGAATATCCTGAATCATGTGAGAACGGAACTGGAGCTGGACCGCACCAAGCTGATTGCAATAGGAGTGCTCTTCCTGTTCTTTGGTACGACATCTGTGATGCTACAGATGTTCCTACCTGAGATATTGGAACTGTCAGGACTGGAGATAGTCGGTCTGCCCGACCCATCTATCGAGGCAATTTTCGTGGATTTCTGGGGAGATATCACCATCATCTGCATGATCGTGATCCTCTTCACCATGTCAAGTTACTCCTCGGAGCTGGATGTCAACAAGAGTGGCTACTTCTACCTGGCACGACCTATCTCACGCAGGACGTACTTCCTGACACGGTTTGCCATCCGGGTGGGAGGGATCATGCTGCTCTTCTCACTGGCATCCCTGCTGACCTATGGTACTGCTACGATCTTCTTCGATCCCCTGGATCTGGGAGACGTGATGCTGTCCATGGTACTGCTGGCACTTAATGTGGGAGCAGTAGCGGCGGTTATCATGCTGCTGAGTAGCCGGTTCTCCACCTCTGTCAGTGGTGGATTGGGGTTTCTGGTGGTTTTCATTCAACTCTTCCTGGGACTGATTGAACCGGTCAAGTGGCTATCACCCTTTGCTCTGGCAGGTCTATGGCAGGATCTCATCTTCCTTGGAGAGGCTACCGATCTTGGACTGCACCTGCTGGCGCTAGCTGGCTGGATCCTGGTACCCTGTCTGCTGGGTTTATTCAATTATACGAGAAGAGATCTGATCTAAATTTGGGCAATTATGCAATTCGGATATCCTTCCATCTACTCTCATTCATCACATACCGCATACTCAGGAACACACCTATAACAAGCAGGACAAACCCCAGAATTGTCAGTAGAGCATTACTCTCAACCAGTGCACCGGTAAGAAAGACACCTGTACCCACACCTGCTGTGATATAGATCAGGAAGACCTGCAGGTGGTTGCGGGGCAGAAAGAAGATCCAGATGATATTGGATAACACTAACAGAGCAGGCAGATACTGCAGCTTGCTGTAGGCATAGGCGGTAGATGCAGCAAAGAGAAGTGCCGCGGTGAGATTGATCAGAGCCCTCTCAAGAGGAGTAAACTCTATGGGAATACTGCCAGACATGAAGACGGCAAAGATGATCAGGGGGACCACAGTCCAGGTGGTAATTACAAGCTCACGGGGAGAGAGCTGGTCATATGCAGTTGATATCTGTTGAGAGATAGTGGTATCCACCTCGATATCTATCAGCTGGATCATACTGGTTGCCTTCTCTCCAATGGGGCTGAGAGAGTAGATATCGTCATTCTTGAGGAGGACCTGTGCCTCCACAAGCAGATTGAGATGATAGGAGAACTGGCCGGTAGACTTGGTACGTCCCTCCACATGATTGTGCAGATCGGTGAATTTTGACGTCCGTCGCTCACTGAGATAGATCAGGATCTCACGACGCAGAGGATGGTTGAGTGATTTCAGCACTCGTCCGATCTCAGGCTTGTCGTCCACACCTGAGATAGCGGGATGATGTATTAAAACCTTATAATTTGCAAGTGGCAGCTGACATCGAGTTACTCAGGCATTGACCTGTACTTGATTGCCACATAGATGGCAGTTGAGATCTCTGCAAGGTAAGCTGGGATGAGAGCAATATTGGTCAAAAGCTCGAGAAGATTGTCAGGAAGGAAAAATCCACCAAACTCAAGAATGAGATAGGACAGCGAACCAAGAATGAGGAAATAGCCAAAGAAATTGTTGACATAGTCTGCTCTGAGCACTACCAGTCCCCAGAAGAAGAGATGGAGGATGAAGAATACCCAGCCCACAAGTCCTGCATAGTCCCACAGAGTTGTGTTGAGCATGGCAATGGAGATCACTGCTACAGCTAGTACAACGGTATAGAGCAAGCGGGTGATCATCACGTAGGATGCCAGTTTCTCATCTGCTGGCTTGAAAAGGATATAGAGGGTGGCTGCCACAATCAGATCCAGAATCAGAACTATGGCATAGCTGATAATACCCAGGTTGAAGACAGACATATTGGCATCAATATTTTGCAGTGTTGTTGCCTCGTCTCCAAAAACCATGAGCTCGAAGAACTCTACTAGTCCAATTATAGAGATAACAAGCATAAGAAAGAGAGTGATCCCAGTAGCCAGTGCAGCTTGAGAGGGAGTGTATTTAGATAGAAAACTCATTAATTTGTAACAAATGAGGACTATAAAGGGATTATCATGTTATACTGAAAGAGAAAAGATGGGATTGTCTACTGCAGTCTGATTAGACCTCTGAGATCCACCAGCCCATTGTATTTTTCTTCTTGTAC
>JAEOUB010000330.1 GCA_016839545.1 Candidatus Kariarchaeota archaeon
GATCCCAATAATCTTGATATTTGGGTTTTTCTCTTTCAAATACTTCCCGGTTCCACTGATTGTTCCCCCAGTGCCCACACCACAGAAGAAATGAGTAATTTTCCCCTCTGTTTGTTCCCAGATCTCAGGACCTGTAGTCTGATAATGAGCGATGGGATTTGCAGGATTGAAGTATTGATTTGCCAAGAAAGCACCCTCAATCTCAGAAGCTAATCGTTTTGAGACAGAATAATACGATCGAGGATCATCAGGTTCTACTTCAGTTGGACATACCACGACCTCACAACCCATTGCTTATACCAGGTTCATTTTTTCAGGACTCATTTTGTCAGGCATCACTAAGATGACATCATATCCCCGATCTATACCAATAAGAGCTAAACCAAGTCCGGTGTTTCCTGAGGTAGACTCAACAATAGTCCCACCTGGTTTAAGCAGTCCCTTTTTCTCAGCATCAAGAATGATCGAAAGACCTATTCGATCTTTCGAACTGCTCCCTGGGTTGAATGACTCAAGTTTGGCATAGTAGTGTCCTGGAAATTGAGCGAAGGTTTTCCGAAGCCTGACTATTGGAGTGTTTCCAATGATATCCACAATTGACTCGTACCTACCTGATTTAGACATACGTACAGTATTAATCATCCTGATAAGTAGTTTATCTTAGGGGAGGGTATCACGGGACTTCAAAGAGTGAACAATCCATTGCAGTGTTATATCAAATAATCCTTAAGGAAAGAGGTAAAAGAGAGAGTATGGATAACTTGAGCATCGATCCTCAACAGGCTCAACGAGTTCAACAGGAACTGAGCTTGAAAAATACAATAAACCAGATCAAACATACAATTGTGGTGCAGTCAGGAAAGGGTGGAGTAGGTAAATCTACTGTTTCTCTTAATCTCGCAATTTCGTTTGCTCAGCAAGGTTTCAAAGTCGGACTTCTGGATGCGGATATCACTGGACCATCGATACCATTGATGGCCGGAATTTCAGGAAATGATGCACAGATAGAAGGAAAGAAGATCTTGCCTTCCGTCAGTCACGGTGTTTCAATTATCAGTATGGACTTGCTCCTAAGTGCTGACACTCCAGTCATTTGGAGAGGACCGTTAAAGATGGCTGCAATCAGGCAATTCCTGTCAGACGTGAAGTGGGGAGAGCTTGATGTCCTAGTGGTAGACCTGCCACCGGGAACATCTGACGAACCTTTGACCATTTCTCAATTATTTGAAAATATCTCAGGAACTGTAATAGTCACCACACCCCAACTGGTCGCTGTTCATGATGTGATCAAAAGTATCGGATTCGCATCCAAGGTAGGTATGCCGATCCTAGGTATAGTTGAGAACATGTCAACTCTGGTATGTCCCAATTGTGACCATCAAATTGATGTGTTCTCAAAAGGTGGAGGAAAAACTGCCGCTGAGGAACTGGGTCTTGTATTTCTTGGAGAAATCCCACTCAGTCCTAAAGTTGTCTCAGATGGAGACCAGGGGACACCCTCTGTTCTCGACGATGGAAGTATATTTCAGGCTGCGTTTAACACAATCACATCCAAAATCTCGAAATTATTACAAATATGAATTGGTCACCACTGAGGATTTAAATCAGCATCCATTTGCTAACGATTCTAGATGGGAATGAATCCCTTTGGAGAGGAATCTGACTCTATCCATGCTTGGAAAGAGAGATATAAACAAATCCAATTCCAAAACCAAACCTTGATGGCACAGGTTGTAGAAAGCAAATCCAACCTCGAGACACTCCAAATCAAATTTGAGGAAGTCTCACGTCAGTTACAGGATAGAGAAATGGAGTTAGCTCAGGCGTTACAGGATCTGCGTCTGGCAAAGCAGACAATCGGAGATAAGGACCATCGAATAAGTGCAATGGAAGCCATGGGAGATCCTGAAAAATTTGCATGGATAGGTCAGGAAAATCAGAGATTGAGTCGTGAAAATGAGGATCTTCGATCCCAGTTGTTACGAGGTGGTTCTGCTAAACCTCAAAGTGACACAGATTCTGATATTAGCGCTGCCCTTATACCTTTGATGCTAAGAGAATTTAATCCAGCGAATCCTCAGTTCAAAGATGCCTTCAAAAATCTGGTAGAAGTTGTGATATCAAAAGGAGATACCATTTCAAGACTCATTGGTGTCTTAATTAAATATGGTGGAGAGGGCTCAAGAACCAACCTTAAGACCGTTCTCGACACAGAAGAGTTCGATGTTGCAGTTGAAATCCTCGAGGAAGCACAACTAATTACGATTATTGAAGGTGTGATCCATCTGGCATCTGCATCACAAGGTATGGGAGCTGGATCTTTTGAGGATTTGGAAACTGGAGACCTGTTCAAGGCGATGATCGAAATTGCAGAAAAACAACCCAAACAGGTACTTATTCGCAATATGGAAGAATTCCGAGATGTACTACAGGAGCGTCAGATCCCCTTAACAACAATTTTCTTTGAAATAAGAAAGACACTTGAAAGAATTGATAGAGATCAGATTGAACGAAAGGATGTAGTTACGCAGATCGAGAATTGGTATTCCAAGTACCAGTCTCTTCAATAGATCAACGGTTACAACATAGGAATATAAAGGAGGAATTCACTAGACACTTGGTTGGTTACGTCACAATGGATAAATTCGATCCAAATAAGTTGATCCCCCTGTTGAGGAGATTAGCGATGATTATGGCTTCAGATAGAGGTCACAGTCCTGCAGATATCCAGAAGGCAAAGACGCTTGCAACTCGACTATATGTCATGCACACAAATAGAGAAATTAACCTCGAAGAAGAGGAGTTCCACCTCTTGTTAGATATTATCCAGTTTGACCCATCTTCATTGGAGTAGATAGTATGAATTTATCATAACTGCAGGTATTCCTATGTCTCTGAGTTTGTTAACAATTGTTTCATGATCATCGCCATCTGCAGACCACATCTCACCAAGTTCTTTGATAGTCTCGAAAAATTCCCAACCGAAAATCACCCATTTTGTTGTTTCTTCTATAAAATAATCGGGTTTAACAATTGACCTGGGTTTGTAGAACAGTGTTGCCGTTTTTATCTCTCCCACTCCTCTACTTTTCAAATCTTCCAGTACAACATTCATAGAAGAACCCGAGTCGGCGATGTCATCGACAACAAGGATGCTTTTCCCTTCAATGTTAGCATTAATTGGCTGAGTGATTTTTGCTTCCTCATCCATCTCACCGATTAGGTGATAGGCCTCTACTTTTACATTTGCCGTAAATCGTAGACCAAAAAAGTCGGATAACAAGCGTCCAGGTATCCAACCACCACGAGCGATCCCTACAATCACTTCAGGATGAAAACCATCGTCATGGATTTTCTCAAACAATTTGTATGTCTGATCATAAGTTTCTTGCCAATTTTGGACAAGGAATTCAACCATACGGTGGTATTCCACTGCTTGTATTAAACGGTTCATTTTGGATTCAATTAGAGTTAAAAACTAATCATAGTCAACTTGTAAAAGAATAAGTTAAATAAATTGAGAGGGATTACAGGTTAGTAATTTTCGGGGACTGAAATTGGGTAGTGCAGAGATTTCAATCAAGGAGTGGAAAGTATATCTTGAAGATCTATACAATTGGATCCAAGAGAAATATGAACTCTTCGAAACTGATGAAATCGATGAGAAGCAGTATAATGATCATCTTGAATACTACATGAAAGAGAAAGAGAGAATAGAGAAGATCATTGAAAGCCTACAAAATCCCAATCTAACCCAGAATGTCCCAGTCGAAGTAAATGAGGAGAAAGAGGAGTCCAAACTAGCCCTGAATCAAGAAGCATTCGAGGCCTACTTCGGTGTCAAGCTCGACGAGGGGCAAGATGAAGAGGATCAAGAAAATACTCGAGAAGATGAAGCAGAAGTCTGGGAGTATGCCACCAACCAAGAGTCTTTCGAAGATGTTTCCATGAAATCTGAGGCAGATCAGAAGAGCAATGACATAGAAATCAGGATCCTTCTGGTTGGAGACTCAGCAGTTGGTAGAACATCTCTGAGAAGATCGTGGATGGGAAAACACTTCATCGATTCTCATCTTACTACAATTGGTGCATCCATTGAGAACAAAGTAATTACGATTGATGGGCAACGTTACAATATCACACTAACAGACCTGGGGGGTCAGGATTTCTACTCAGGGCTACGAAGAAACTTCTACAGAAACGTGGATGGAGCAATTCTCGTGTTCGATCTTGAGAGACCTGAGACGTATAGAAGGCTTGATTTCTGGATCAAGGAGATGTATCGGGAACTGAAAACACTTGTGCCATTCATCCTTGTAGGGAATAAGAAAGAAAGCAAAAACAGACAGATCACTGACAAACAGGGACTCAGAGCATCAGCCCAATTCAGCAGGACTACCCTTCCCAAATTTAGAGTACGATATATGGAAACTTCCGCAAAATCTGGAGATAATGTAAATGAAATATTTGAGACAATTGTTCTGGAAGTTATGGATCTCCAATATAGAAAGCGTGAACTCGCAAAATCAAAGTAATAGGAGATTCTTTGGGAATTATTGAGCCAATCCCGATACTCTATTAAAGAATTTTGAGTTCTTTTAGTTGTGGCAATAGAGGTCACCTTCAACTATTCTACATATTTGCTAGGATCACTGATCACTTGGTTTGTCCTGAGAACCTTGACCAGATCTAGAATAGTGACCCGCATACTGCTGTCGCTATTTGCAATGACACTTGCCACTGTGGTGTTATTTGATTTCCTGGATCAAATTCCAGTAGATCAATCTGAGTTGACTTTCCTCATCCTCGGCCTACAACTCTTCTTGAGTTTTGTATTTGTGATACTCTATAGAAGTCGGATAATTAAACCCTTGAGAGAAGTGATAAAACATACAAACAAAATTGCAGAAGGAGATCTAAAGGAAACCCTCAACCCCAAGATCAGAGGGATTGGTGAAACCCAAACAATTGTTAGTTCAACCAATGTCCTGACTCAGAGATTTCAGGCAATTATATCCAACATCAAAAATTCTGCAATCAATCTCTCAGAGGCTGCAGAAACACTTGCTGCCGGCTCAGAAGAGGTTGCAGCAACAACTGAAGAAGTGACCGCAACGATCCAAAATATCGCAGAAGGCGCAGCAGAACAGGTGAGGCGGTTAGATGAGGTATCTGCAATTTTAACTGATATGGTTAACGTTACAGAAGAATCAATCAGACAGATCGAAGTAACCTCAAAAATCACACTGGATTTGGCAGAACAGACCAATCTTGTCTCATTAAATGCAGGAATCGAAGCGGCAAAAGCCAAAGGTGAGAGTGCAGGGTTTCAGGTTGTAGCAGATCATGTACGACAACTCTCAGTAGAATCAAAATCTGCAGCCAACGCTGTGAATTCAATCACACAGCAGATATCAGCCAGAATGAGAGAATCTGTGGACCTGATTGTGTCTTCAGTTGACAAGATCGCCAGTGTTGCCGAGAATACTGCAGCCAGCTCGGAGGAAGCAGCTGCCGCCGCAGAAGAACAATCAGCATCTCTACAAGAGATCACTCAGCAGGCACAGCGGTTATCTGATCTTTCAGTCCAGACCGAGAGAAATATTCAGGAATTCAAAGTTTAGTCCAAATCAATAGAGGATATTGGTGAGAGCTTCATCTCCCATTCAATCATTTTCTGTATGGCATCTCTAATGAGTTCTGCTTTGTTTTTGTACAGACCTGACTCAATCATCTGATCGATCTTATCAATCATAAATTTTGGAGCTTTGAACGTCAGTGGTTTCAGCTTGGAACTCATAGCCTTATTTTGATCAATGGGATAAAGAAGATTTTGGCGTTTATAAGACACAATTATAGTTTATTGGAATACTCTGCGCGGTCTCCAAGGCTTTCTTCAATCCGAAGTAACTGATTGTATTTTGCAACTCTTTCCGATCGTGCTGGTGCACCAGTCTTGATCCTTTCTGCATTCCAACCTACAGCCAGGTCGGCAATGAATGTATCTTCTGTCTCTCCTGATCTGTGTGAAATAACTACACCCCAGTCTTGACTCTTTGTCATATCAAAAGCAGCACGAGCTTCAGTGTAGGTCCCAATCTGGTTAACTTTGAGAAGCAGATAATTCATAGATTGGTGTTCAATCGCCATGTTAATTCTCTCAACATTTGTAACCGTGAGATCATCCCCAACTACTGCTTTAGTTGGATTATTCTTGACGAGTGAGGCAAAAGCTCCAAAATCATTCTCATCAAATGGATCTTCAACAGAAAGCAACAAGGGATAATTCTCAAAGAGCTCGTTGTAGTACTCAACCATCTCATCCGGAGAAAGTTGAAGACCGTCAATATGGTATTTTCCACCCTCATAAAATTCTGATGCTGCCGCATCCAAACCCAGGTGAAAATGCTCCTCTGGCTCGTAACCAGCATCATGGATAGATGCGATAAGTGCATCCAAAGCGTCTGATGATTTGTTGATAGCGGGTGCGAAACCACCTTCGTCTCCAACGTTTATAGCGCTTGCACCAAAATTCTTCACAAGATATTTCTTGAGAGATTGATAAACTTCAGCTCCCGCTCGCAATGCCTCCCCAAACGTGTCAAAACCCAGTGGCATCAACATAAATTCTTGAATGGCAAGGTCACCTCCAGCATGTTTTCCCCCATTTATTACGTTCAGCATTGGACAGGGTAATCGAGTCCCATTAACAATATATTCAAATAATTAGGTATTTGTATCGATAGCACCTGCTTTCGTAGCAGCGATC
>JAEOUB010000331.1 GCA_016839545.1 Candidatus Kariarchaeota archaeon
ACCGAGGATGTAGCCAAAGAATATGACGGACCCAAAGTCAAGATACGCTCATTCGCACAGGCAAGTGACACCATGTCCCTGCATGATAGACCGGATTTGACAGGCTTCACAACGACCAAAGTTGCAGCACGCAAGGCATTTGAACGAGCCAACTTGCAACCAAAGGATATTGACTTCCTCGAGGTACATGACTGCTTTACCATAGCTGAGATCATGGCCATTGAAGATATGGGGTTCTTTGACAAGGGAATGGGTGGAAAAGTCACCCTTGATGGTGAGACATCAAGAGATGGTCACCTTCCAGTCAATGCATCGGGAGGCCTCAAAGCCAAAGGCCATCCGATAGGTGCCACAGGCGTGTCACAAGCTGTTGATGTTTTCAAGCAGTTGACAGATAGAGCGTGACCAAGGCAATTGGCGGATGTCAATATTGGAATGACGCAGAACCTCGGAGGATCAGGCAGTACTATTGTCTGCCATATTTTGGAGCGTGGGAATTAATGAAAGAAATCACTCAGGTAGTCAAAGCATACGAGGATGCCATCAATCAGAATAGGATTGTGGGGTCAATCTGTGATGTCTGCCATGAGACGTATGTTCCTCCCCGTCCGATATGTATCAATTGTGGCTCCTCAAAGATTGATATCACCACAGTTGAAGGTGAGGGAAAAGTGGTCACCTGGACAGTTATCCACATTGCACCTCCTACTCATATAGATAAAGTGCCTTATATTTTGGCAATTGTTGAACTGACCAATGGTCAGAAGCTCACCGGGATACTCTCCCTAGCAGAGGGACAGGCTCCAGAATTCGATATGGAAGTGGTTGCCGGTTTTGAAGAGGCTGAAGAGGGTGCCAAGCGACTTCGCTGGATACCTAAATCCTAATCCACAGATACTTCAATTGATTTTTTACCCGTTCGTTCCGGTTTCTGTAATTTTTTGAATTGACGATCAAACTCATCTAGGCCAATCTCACCCAGAGTTTTGTCCGGGTTTTTACGTCTCAGAGTCTTGAGGTAGGGAAGAACAATAGACAATGCGACCAGACTAATGACCACTATCTCCACCAGCAGGGGAAAGGTACCCAGAGTTGAATTGTAAAGCTCGCGAATAAAACTGACAACAATAAAATTGGGGTCAACGAATCTGTAGACTAGAGATACAAAATAACCAATTGTCAACGGAACGGATCCTGGAATGAGAAGGAAAATCAGGATTCCTAGACGGAGGATCCACCAGCTCATTGATATGTAATATCGAATGTTTTGGGACGATTCCTCTTTCATCTCGACAGTAATGGGGACTTAAACCCATAAATACACTTGCATTAGAGTCGCTGATAAAAACGGCTGAAATAGTCAAATTCACCTTAGTTTGGCAATAAAGATAGTGCGGGGGATGGGATTCGAACCCACGAACCTCTAAAGGACTAGGACCTAAACCTAGCGCCGTTGGCCAGGCTGGGCGACCCCCGCAGGGTTGTTCTCACAAGGGTGAGATAAAATTCTACTCTGCTGATAGCATTTAAATTTTATATTCTGTTCGCTCCTGAAAGAATGATTTCAGGGACTATTCCATGGAAAATGATTAGAAGAGAGGACCGTTACCATCTTCATGGTAGATATCAGGAGTTTAAGAAAACTGGGGAAAAAGATCCCAGTTGATAACTTTGATCACGTCTACCATGGGTTGGAATTGCTTCTCTGCAAGGCAATTCTAGAAGATATCAAAGAACATACCCCGTTGGACGATTACTTCAGATCAGGTAATCTTCTAGCATTTGCTCGGAAAGTAGATGATCTAGAAATTGAGAAACCTGATCTTGAATTGGATCCCCACAGTGAGACACTGGGTGAGCTCCTGCAACAAGCACTGCTGAGATCAGACCGTAAGACCCTGGCCTCAAATTACACAGGTGGATCTTTTCAGCTCCTCAGAAGATTAATCAAACAACAAGGAGACAGGATCATCGATCATTTCTGTGGGACAGGGAACCTGATTGTTGGTTACTTGCAAGTGGCCGAAGAAGCATCATGGGAGTTTCCCACTGAGATCCGGCTTAATGATCTCATGCCCACGGCAGTTTTGATTGCCTACTGGAGGGTGAAGTCAATAGCCCCTGAGGTCACTACTATCGCGACAATAGGTGATGGGTTCTCCGTAGAAGGTGTCTATGACTTGGCACTCATCAATCCCCCCTATACACGATCTCATCGAATAAGTGATTCAATACGGAAGGGATTGGAGTCCTTAGATATTGACACTTCACACACTGGTCAGGCTGGTCTTCACTACTGGGCGACGCTACTCCTCCATCACCTTCTTACACCTGATGGGCAGGCACTTGTGGTACTCCCCCGTGCAACGCTAAATGCTCGCTACAGCCTCTCACTGAAACGTGTATTACTCAAGCAGTTTGGATCACTCCGGTTTATACAAGATCGGAGCAGAAAGGCATTCTCACAGGGTAGTGAATTGCGAGAACTTGTCCTACAGCTCCGGAAGGGCAATGAAATCAGCTTCTGTGAACTCACACCAGAACTCAAAGTTGTCAATACCTGTGATCATAGAATTATTGAACAATGGAACTGGGGGCGATATTTTCTCCCCGAGGAGACACTAGCACTATCAGATCAGATAGTACAGGGGTTCAGAACTGGCTCGAGAGAAGAGAGAGATATCACAATACGCCGTGGGATAGAGATGTATGGACCTGATGAATTCTTCCTGCCAAGTAAACTGGTATCACTGCAGATCAATGGAGAAATTGCAAGATTACAATTAGAGGAAAATACCCATGATCTGAATGTAGCCCTACTACGTCCAATACTGCGGCAGCCGAAGCTCTACAAGAACCGGATAACCCCCGAAGTTGAGGAGTATGTCATAATGGCAGAATATGAGGATCTACCTGCGTATTTCGAGGCTATTCGTGAGAGGGTACCACAAGCTATC
>JAEOUB010000332.1 GCA_016839545.1 Candidatus Kariarchaeota archaeon
CAGATGATGGGCCTTGCAATCAGGGGTGATCTCATGGGAGACACCTACCAGCAGGGTCTCATGGTTGAGATGACCTGGTCTGCATTTTCACAGATGTATCCCGATGCAAAGGTACTCAGCCAGGATACCGGTCACAGGTTTGACTACAATGAATATCCCTACAATCAATTCGATTACCGGGAGTCCCCATCCATCCTGTTCCCCACAAGCTGGAATCCAGAGTTGGAGCCCTTCAACAACTACGGTCCCAAGTCTGTAACAACACTCTTTCAGGTCGATGACTCATGGGGACTGGTTCCTTTCGAGGAATTGGCTATCTACAGTGGCCTGGTTCTGGATCATGAGGACAAGGAGCTGGTTATCTTCTTTGATGAGAAGGCACAGCTCTCAATTGTCTTGGAAAATCAGCTCAATGGGATGCAACTGAATTTCGGTCTGTACACCGGTGATGTGGAGATAGTGGGATCCTATGGACTGTCGGTCTACCAAGATCAGCAGGGAAACCTTTGGAATATGAAGGGTGAGGCAATTGCAGGTCCCAATCAGGGAGCAACATTGATACAGTATCCCAGCTATAATGGTTTCTGGTTTGCAGCCATTGCCATGTTCCCCGATGCAACTCTGTACGAGGCTGCATCTCTTTCTGAAGTCAGTAGTGTTCCCGGATCAGATAACACCGTGGGTATTCCAACCATTGCCATTGGTTCTGAATTGGCCGGAGAGAGGAATACTGGTATCTACACTGAAACAGAAAATGCCAGTTTCCTACCCCTGGGATTGATACTTCTTATGCCTATGACCATCAGACGCAGAAAATAACATATTACGGCTGACTCAATCTTTCATCAATCATTTCTCGCAGTAATTCTCTCTCATTCTCAATATGCTCCCTGGCGGTGCAGCAAGTATGGGAAGGTAGTAGAGCTCCAGATCCTCTTCGGAAACCCAGTAATTCTAGATAATTACCATTCGACTTACATGAAATATGCTACACTGAGTTAATTGTTTCTGTTGAAATCATAATCTCGATATTTTTGTCAATTCGTGATGATACAGGTTATCTTCGTCTTATGTAACGAGTGCCGATGTAGGTTGCAACTAATGCCAAGGAGGCTAATCCGCCTGGAAATTCTAGAAGGCTCCTTTGCGTCACCCCATCATTTAGGACAGTAAGAAATGCTTCTTCAAACGCATCAGCATCTGCTGCGACTGCGATATTTGCCACTATAGTTCCACTGTCAACGATCTCAATCCCACCTTCAGTTGCTGGATCACCGGTCAGTGCAGCAAGATAATGACTTTCATATTCCACGATATCAGGGTGTACAAGACTTACCGCTGCAAGTTCGTCCCAGAAGGAAAGCTCTGTGACATAGAGCTGACTGTAGAGTTCAGCTGCCGGTGTCTGTTTGATCCGATCTAGCTTATTGGCAAATTGCTCGGTTGTGGGAACATCATTCGTGGCATCAAGAGGTATGATGTTGAGGGGAATATCAGAGGAGAGAACGATGTCGTTTGCCTTGGGATCTATGAAGAAATTCCATTCGGCAACCGTGTTATCATAGTCAGAGGAGATACCGACATTTCCTTCAACCCTGAGTGCGCCACCCATGATCTGCAAGCCAGCAATATTAGATGTTGAGGGGTGATGAAGCAGAAGTTCAGCAACATTGGTCAGAGGGCCGACTGCAACAATTGTAACCTTGGAGGATGAGGTAGAGATGATGTCATGCATAAGCTCGCTGGCATTCAAACTACTTGCGGTACGTTGAGTAGCGGGGAGATCTGTTCCAAAAAAGTTTGCAACACCTTCACGCCATGCTGCCGGGAATGCGTTTGATCCCTCGAGTGGATCTTCAGGTCCACCTGCCACAGGAATGTCCGGTAAATCCAGGTAATCAAGAAGTCTCAGGGTATTGTCTACCCCATCGTCTATCCTGGTGATCCCAGCAGAGATTGTGATTCCGAGAACGTCGACTGTGGGATCAAGCAAGAGATATATCAGTGCACCAAAATCTGAAACATCACCATCAATATCGACGATGATCGGAATGGTTGATGCCTGAGATTGTACTGGCAGTGCAAGAGTGAAGATAAGTACTAACACAAATATGGGAACACGGTACATACGTGGTCAGTTTACAGATATGTCAGATAAATTATTCGGGAGCGAGATGTTGAATTCGATACATCAAAATAGTTTGCAACAACAATATGGGGATGAAACCATGAGGTGAGGATTTCTGGACCTCTTGTCTGTCGATTTGTTAACTCTGAGAGACAAATGACCGCATTGAGATAGAGCCTCCCTCAAAGCCCTCGTGGATATAGGATACTCCCTCCGAGGGGCTCATTGTACCCAGCACGAAATAGAGAGGATCATAGTGCTCTGTCGTGGGAGCTGCTGCTCTGAAATTCTCAAGTTTTTGTGGCGATGCCAGTAACATCTCTGTATTGCCATCATCAAGATGCTCTTTCACCCAATCATCGACATCAACTGCCCACTGCTCAATGGGCATAGTGGCAAATCCGTCAATTCCCTGGCCATGTGCTGCCATACGTGAGAAAGTGTGCCTGAGATTATGTACCAGATTGCCTGAGCCCATAAACATCACACCTTCCTGTCGAAGAGGCGCTACTGCCTGCCCGATACGGTACAGTTCCAGTGGGTCTCGGGGAATGGGAATGGATAGCTGCAGAACGGGAATATCTACCTCGGGATACATGATCTTCAGTGGGATCCAGGCACCATGATCCAACCCCTGGTCGGCATTAAGCATGGGTGTTCTTCCAGACTGTTCCAGCAACTGGGCAAGTCTACCAGCCAGATGAGGAGAGCCCGGGGCATCGTAGGTGAGCTGATACATCTCCTCGGGAAAACCGTAGTAATCGTAGATGATACCAGGTTTCTCAGCACTGGTTATCTGTAGAGGAATATGCTGTTCAAAATGTGCAGAGACCACCACAACTGCCTCGGGTCGATCAGTCTTGCCAAAGGCACTGAGATGCTGCCGGTACTGAGTATCCCAAACGGCATTGAGGGGGGCACCGTGACCTACGTATATTGATGACATGATCACAAGGTGGAGTGTTAAGATAAAAAGACTGATTTTTCGGATGACACAAGTGTCAAATATGTTTTACAAGCACATAGAATGTGGACGACATCGATCTTAGGCCATCTAAATGGTTCAATAAGACACGAGACTTCAGATAGAACTTCAGAGTCTTCAGAGACTTCGACTGATACTGTCAGTATTTCTCTTCCTGAATTTACCTTTTACGTTGTTTTGAGCAGTATAGTACTGATCCAAAGTTTACTGAGGTATAGATACAGGAAGAAATAGTTGAATTCTGTTAATCTCGAGTTTAAAGATCTTAACACCAACATGTAAGTTGTTCAAATACTGAGTAAGTGTATCGCATCAAAGTCCCTGATGGTGGAATTAAACCAGGGAAGGAACTGGTCTGCAATCTACAAGCTGGTCAAGGTAGGCCAGTTTCTTGCACTTGTAATAATTTTTCTCTGGATACTGGATGCAATTTTCAACTAATTCCAATGAGTCGAGTCATTATAACTGTGCAAGTCCAAAACAGGATTGATGTAGGGGGCGGAAAAACCTAATAAATTTTCATTTCTATGCCATCCTGTGAAGCTTGAGTATTTGCTGGCAACAACTAAGGATGGTATCAACATCTATTCGAGTTGTTTCGGTGCATTCTGTGCCAATCTCAGCTTCGATAAACGATTGATGAGTGGCTTTCTATCTGCACTATCCACCATCCCAGATGCTCTTGGTCAAGAGGACTCACTCCAGAGTGTGGAAATGGGATATACAAAGCTCCTGTTCAATCATACTCAACCCTCAGGTCATATCATCTGTATCGGAGTGATCAAGGATACTATTGAGGAACCAAAGACGACTGAAATGGCCACCTTACTATTCAAGCGGGTCGAGGACTTGCTGGAGAAGAAGTATGCTGGGAAGGAATGGGCGATATTCGGGGCAGACGAGTACAAAGAATTTGATGAGACCATGGTTCATGATATTATTGAGCCCACACTTTCTGTCTTCACTGATAATGACATCTGTGATCATAACCATTGTCCCTTTGAGCATGATCCGCACGATGATTTCTATCTCAATAACCGGGAGATACCAAAATGGGAGCTGATGAAACACCGCTACAGGGAAGCTTTTGAAGAGATGCCATTTTTTGTCAAGGTCCTCATGCCTATGTTTTTGCCGATCTACAAGTTTTTTGACAAGCGGAGATATCACAAGAAGGCAAGTTCAATCTAATTCACAAAGAGATGTTTCTTCGAGTTTACGTATCCCAGGATCAGGATTGTGAGGACTACCCCGAAGATAAAGAGGAATTCTGAGAATCCCAAAGCGACTTGTGTAACTAGTTCCAACTCGTCTCCCTCGTATCCCAGATCCATGAATTGCTGTCTGATCACAGTAGGTGTGACAATGAATATGTCTATGGCAGAGATACCAATACCTGCGATTTCTGCTGCGAAGATATACTTGACACCCCACTTCTTCATGTACCACATGGCATAGAAGACACCAATAGATAGTCCATATCCCATCAGTGTCAGAATTCCCGAAAGCGCACCATATTGAAACACAGCGGGGAGACCCAATGTTGTACCGAGAATGCCCAATGCGGTGAGTATAGCAAGCACAGTAATTCCAGTGGGGCGTCCTTCCTGGGGAGGATACCA
>JAEOUB010000333.1 GCA_016839545.1 Candidatus Kariarchaeota archaeon
AGAATGACACTGCTGAAGAGGCATTACTCAACTGGACAACGATTGATAATCTTGTTAACTCGACGAATGATGTACATGTAAATTCAAGTGCTGATGGGACTCTTCAGATCAACTCCACACGACTTTCAACGTACAATGTCACATTGTCTGAGTCATTCAATGTATCCAACTTAGTGGAAGTTCGATCATTCGTGAAATATGGTTCTGGCAGCAACATCACCACAGATGTCCAACAGATTATAGTGATTGATCCAAATCCTATTATTGCGATATCAAACAAAAATGGCACCTACACCCGTGCTGTTAATGCCACCATCCTGTTTGATATATCCACACCCAAGGGAGAACTTGTTACCGTAACCATGGAGCAATTCTTACCTGATAATTCCTCAAAGACAGTATTTGATCTGGTCGATAAACAGAACCAGACCATTCTTTTCGCATTTAGTGACACAAATGATACAATCCTCGATGGAAATCACACAGTCGTAATCAATGCCACGAACAGTATAGGTCAGAGCACAGTTGTCTCCTTTACACTAATTGTTGACAGGACAAACCCCACAGGCACTCTGAGCTCTGCATCTGAAACTACTGTTTCATCGGGAAGAGTGACAGTCGATCTCAGCGGACAAGACGTTGGAGATGGATCTGGCATTCAAATTATGACCCTGGATTGGGGTGACAATGTCACTATCAATGTTACATCTCTAAGCAGTGCGAGCCATACATACAGGTCAAGTGGAACATACAGTATCACACTGACAGTATACGACAATGTTGGGAATGAGTTCTTCACAACTATTGAGGTTCAGGTTGTTGTGGAGACCACAACCACTACTGAAACAAATGACTCTCCCTTCCCTGTCCTCTCTCTCTTCATTGGCTCAATGTTTCTGGCAGTGTATCGCAGATCAATTTCAAAGAAAGGACAATAATGACCATTAATTCAGTTGGATTTATTTGCCTCTGAGCATTTAATTTCTTATTCCATGGGTAAAGAATGGATCCTTTTACTTCTCCTTATCTTCAGTTCCTATGGTGTGATTGCCGAAACCACCCATCAGAAGGCGGACTTGGACATCTATCGTCTTGTAGGGGAGGATGTACTAATCAAATTCTCAAGCTACAAGGACTTGAGCGCTTTTCAAGAAAGAGAAGGCGGAGAGGTAATGAAAAGCCTCCCTGTATTGCGAACCACCCTATCTTCAGATATGTTGAATAGATTAAGTCAGAGTCAATACGAGTATCTGGAACCTACACCCAAGCTGTACCCACTCTTGAGCAGATCTGTTGCTCAACTCGGGATTACCAGTTCATTTTGGGAATCAAATATCACGGGCAGTAGCTCTCAGACTATAGCAATTATAGATTCAGGGATAGATTTCAATCACCGAGCATTTGATGGAAAAATTGTCGCATCGTATAACGCAATCAATGATAACTCAACAATGGCATGGGATACCAATGGTCATGGAACTCACGTTGCTGGGATTGCTGTGGGGAACCATACACTAGAAGATCAGTATCAGGAAACCTACAGAGGCGTACTACCTCCTGAGTGTGATAATGACGGATGCCTTCTGTCTCTGGCATTCAGCATCAAGGATCTCAGGAATGAAACAGCAGTGCGATTCCAACTTGATTGGGGATTGATAGGGGAGGATAATCCACTATCCGAGGTGGGTATTGCAATATTCGATCCAATCACAACTAATTTGGCATGCGAGAGCTGCTATCTTACATCTGCAACAGGATTTATTGATGAAACAGTCATCTTACCACCTGGAGGATACTATGTCGGTGTAACGAACGAGCAAAATGGTGAAAATGCAGCGTTTGAAATCACGACAAGTTATGACATACCTGAAGAAGGAATCAGCTTCAAAGGTGTGGCACATGGAACAGATATTGTAGTTGTGAAAGTACTGGAAGGCATTGATGGCGGGGATATCGTCAATTTTGATAGGGCAATCTCATGGGTTATTGAAAACAGGAAAGAATACAACATCACAGTTGTGAATCTGAGTTTGGGTTTGGATCAACAGAGTAATTTCCTTGATGACCTGATGGAGGATTTGGTAGATAATGGTATCTTGCCAATAGCAGCTGCCGGAAACGCGGGATTGGTCTCGGGGGGAATATTCGCTCCCGCTTCAGCCCCCGAGACTATTGCTGTTGGATCGACTAATTATGTCAATGAACTGGCATTCTATACAAATGTTGGACTGGAGAGCGTGAATAAGGATGTATTAAAGCCAGACGTGTTAGCACCAGGCGGTTCGGTGGCAACACCATTAGCAGGTTTCAAGACGGGATACACTTTCGGATTTGGTCGTATTACAGCACCAGATGCCAATTTAGGCTATAATATCCTATCTGACGATTTGAATTCTCAGCAAGGAACGTCGATGGCTGCTCCCCATATTGCTGGTCTAGCCTCACTTCTTGCCAGCCAGTATGAAACATGGGATTGGGACTCCAGGGAAAATGTGATGGAGGTGAAACGATTGATCCTGGCAAGTACATTTGAGGTTGCAAATGTAGGCAACGGAAGAGAACTTGCTCCAGGTGAGAACAATGTTGGCCCTCAGCTTGATCGTTTTCAGAAGGATCTACAGGAGGGATGGGGTGCTGTCGATGCTCGAGCCGCGGCTGACAGTCTCTCGTCAGATATAGATATTGGATTTACTGAGACTCTCACACTTTCACTCTCAGATCCAACAATGAGAAAAATCAAACTCTACAGTATGACTCTCCAACCAGATGTGAATTACGGTTTCCTTGCTGTGATGCAAAGTGGGTTTGACATTGACATCAAGATTATTGATGCAGATTCAGGTCCAACACTCGATGGTAAGGACATCGGTGAGTTGGCAATTCTTGCATATTCCACTCAGGACACAGGATTAACAGATGGAATTGGATTAAGGGTAGATCAGGAAACAAATGTCTATGTCGTCGTCAATGTTGTTGATGGAACAGGTGAAGTGGATGTCGACTTCGAGGTAATTGAGGATGATGATATTCCTTTTGTACAGATACTATCGCCAGATGACGGTGCGTTACTGGCCAATCCGGTGATTATGACCTATGAAACCGATGCCGAACAAGTTGAGTTGCTGGTTGATGGAACTAGTTTAGGCCTCATACCCTCAGGATATCAAATACCAAATCTCTCAGTTGGGAGTCATACTCTGGAGCTTCGGGTTGAATCCAGCTCAGGATTTACTGCTTCTGATTTCGTAGAGATTGAGATATTTGAGGAGACTGAGTCAAGCTCAACAAGTAGTGTGGCATACCCATTGCAGTTGATGTTGGGACTTGCTTTACTCCCGGTCAGCAGATACAAGCTCAATCGATAGTATTCCTTTGTCATAAGTAGAGGTTAAAACACCCGGAATGGGCGTGAAAGGTAATGTCCCAGCGATACGGATGAGTCTTGCCTTGTAGAGCTGTAGGTACCTCTTGTCAACTCTGCCCGAGATCTCAACCGAATTGTCAGAAGATCGAACTTGAAGAGATTCATGCAAAATTCCTGGTAGGATTACCTCAATTCTGCCACCAATTTCAGTTTCAAACAGATGAAAATCATGTGAGTAGCCTTCATTTACAAGTTTCCCGTTTTGAATTTCAAAACCCTCTCGCTCATCGGAGATCATCAAGATTGTATTTGGTGGGAAAATAAAAAGTACACCAATTACCATCATTTAGGGATTAAGTTTAAAGTCGAAAAGAAATTAGATAGGGTGAGACAATATGGCAGAATTGGAATTTTTCGTGTATGATCACGAAGAGAGAGAATTTTCATATCTGGATAAAGAACGGGATCAGCTGGAAGAGGTTATGAAAACTGATAATCCAGAGGAGATTGCGGATGGCCTTGAACAAGAGAGTATTGATGGAATGCTAGTTCTTGATGAGAGTGGTGGACGATGGTTCCTTGCATTTTCAAGTTCACTTGGAATTGTGGGTCAGCGTACCGCTCGACGTCAGGCAGACACCATAGTACGATCTGGCTATACCCTTCCAGATGGATACTGGCTGAAAGCCAATTTCCCCATGGAAGAGCTCAATGATCCTAATATTGGCGATCTATGGAAAACGGTTCAACAAAAATATGTCAAGGACGCTAGTCTCACCGGGTTAGAACTTGACGAAGAACTTGGAATTCCTAAGCAGCTAGCTGAAAGAGCCAAAGAAATGAAGGCTTCGGGCCATTCTGATGATCTAACTGAGGCAAGGCTGGAGAAACAGGAAGCTGAGGAAAGACGCAAGGCTGCAGAAAAATCAGAAAGCGGTTCTGGAAAGAAAAAATCCAAGAAAAAGGCAAAGAAAGCCAAGAAGGCAAAGAAAGCCAAGAAGGCAAAGAAAGCAAAGAAGGAAGAACCCAAAGATGAACCTGAAGAAGAAAAGGCAGGGACATACTTTCTCGAAATCAACGAGTTAGCCGAATACCTTGACAATAATTCCACAGTCATTGTGGGCAAAGGTACAATCACCGATGAAAAAGGTGGAGAAGAGGCTGGTAGTGTTGTCTTCCACCAAAAAGATATTGCAAAGAAAGTTTGGAATAATTTAGTGATCTTCCTTGAAGAGGAGGATGTAGTGGAACTCAGTGTAGAGACACGTGATGACGAACTTTATGCACTCACTGTGAAGAAGTAGATGAACTCTACCTTCTCTGATCTCCTTAACAAAGTACATCTTGGAGCAGTACCTACATTTCTTGATAGCTTTCCTGATGATTGTGTGGGATTGACTTTGACCAGTCCACCTTATTATGACAGTGAGTTGTACGTCCTTGATGGTGATGTGTTGGAGTTTGGGTGGCGAACATATGAGGATTATCTGAGCCATCTCAAATCTGTGCTTACTCAATTGCTTAGGGTGACAATCCCTGGCGGAAGACTGGTACTGGTTCTATCAAACACTCCGGAGACTGATGACGATGGATTTGCCAGCAACTACTGGCCTTTGAACCATGATGTCAGTGGGATTGCACGTGATGTGGGATGGATTATGGTAGATGAGGTGATCTGGGTAAAAACAGATAAGGTGAATTATGACTATCTAAAGAGTCGTGAGGTCCCGGAGAGTTCAACATTGCCAAAACACGATACCGTGAGTGTCTTCCGAAAACCGGGTCCGAAGAGACCTGGACATGATAGGATAAAGCATTCCAGTGTCTGGCAACTTGAGCTTGCCGGACCGGTCAAGAAATACAACAAGATGTATCCTTCCTTTCCAGATGAACTGGTGGAGCGGAGTCTGCGTTTATGGTCTTTAGAGGGAGACATAGTCCTTGATCCTTATGCCGGTTCAGGCCAGGTATGCCGTGTGGCCAAAGAGCTAAATCGCTATTTTGTCGGTGTGGAGATTGATAAGCAGTGGGTATCGCTGTGGAAGGATATCAATGAGAGATGATTGAATGAAGATATTACTCACCAATGATGATGGATTGGATTCACCAGCGCTGCACCCCAGCCTGTCGATGCTGGCCAAGGTGGGGACGGTGTCTGCAGTGGTTCCGAGGTACCAGCAATCCTGGACATCTAAAGCCAATACCCGACGTTCAGAAGGGATTGCAAAAGAAATTCATGAGATAGGTGACTTCGAGGTGACCACTCTAGAGGCACTTCCTGCAGATTGCTCCAACTATGGGATCTTCCGTGATCGCCCTGATATCTTGGTGTCAGGTGCGAATGTTGGTCATAACCTGGGACTGAGTGCCCTGTTCAGTTCAGGTACAATTGGTGCTGCATTTGAAGGTCTCTTTGTGGGAATACCATCGATAGCACTCTCGATTCCCTACAACCGTGGATCACCACTTGAAAGTTCTGATTTTGTAAAAAGCCTACAGGGGTTCGATCGATTTGTCTCTGTATTTGGTGAGGATCGCCCTCAACAAGTAGGGATGGCAATTGTTAACCTGCCGTATGGAAGAGTGGGGCAATCACTTCTTGCAACAGAGCTGGCCACATATCACTACGGAGCTCTTTTTGATGATACTACCGATGTGGTGGCTCCGAAACACTACTATGATCTCTCATATCCTGCATATGGAGATACAGAACCTGGATCAGATGCTCATGCTCGTAGTCAGAATATGGGCTCTGTAGTCCTGCTGGACTGGAATGCACAACTCGTAGATGTACGGATTACTGAAAAGTGGATTATCGACAATCATCTCAGTGTTCTTCGATAATTGATGCGAGTATCGTACAAACCCTTCAAAATAATTACTGAAAATGTTGCATAATTGTCGTATTCACTCATTTCATTGATTATAGGTGACGTTTACGACAATAATAAAAAGTGCGACATTTTAAATATGAGGTCATCCCCGCACTCTTAGTGAGGTTGCTTAGAAATAAAATATTGCTAACTTCCTTGGTTACGATTTTTGTGATCGCTGGAATGTTTCCGATATCAATTGTTGCACAGCCCAAAGAAATGACAAAATTGAGCTCTGAAAATGCCCAGATCTATGTCGAGGTGCGAGACGCCTTTTACGCTGATCTTGACGGAGATGGATTGGAAGATGATGTCCACACATACATCTACCTCAAACTCACAGGCTCTAAAAATTTCAATTTTGATTACTACCTGACCTTAACATTGCCTTCAGGCCACGATTTCCTGTTTGGTTGGAATATCAAGACCTGGAATATGAATGAGATCCGGCTCAATTCTTCACTCCTTGATACTGCACTGGAACCCGGTTGGTACCATCTTCATGTAGAAATTATTCTGAAAACTGGTGGACTGGCCTATATCGATGAGGAGCATATCTTTGATCCTCCGGGTACAGGGTCATCAGGGTCTGGTGCAAGAGGATTTACCGAAGCCTGGTAATTGATTCGGGGTATTTTGTGGTTTAAATGGCGGAGGGGTCAATTCTAGATGAATTGGATTGGAAAAT
>JAEOUB010000334.1 GCA_016839545.1 Candidatus Kariarchaeota archaeon
CTGGTCGATTGGTTTCTCCACTATTTGGGGGATGCTTGTATCTTTGATCACGATTGGATAGGTGCTGGTGTAGTTTACCCCATACTGATCAAAAGCAATAATCATAAGGCTATAATTGCCTTTGTTGACATTATCCAATGTGTAGTTTACAGGCGATGTTGCATTCCAAGTATCTGATACCATCAGGGTTTGATTGAGTAAAATCTGGTATATGTCTGGCTGATTATCGGAAAACTGCCATGAGAGATCATAGGTGCCACTCTCATCGTAGGAGGAAAGAAAAGTAGGTTCTTGAAGAACTTGTGGTCGATCTGTGATTATTGCTGTTAGGTTCTGCCATGTAAATTCTCCATCACTGTCATTGGCAAATAGTGCAACCTCATATTGATTGATGGTTGAAGTATTGAGTGAATACTCGATCGCCAGTCCTGAAAACCAAGAGCCATTAACTGACTGCGAATTATTCACAAAAACAATGTAATTGTTGCCATTTCCAACTACCTCCCAAGAGATTGTTGCATTCACCTCACCTTCAACTGCAACAAAGAGATCTGCAGAATTTGCTATAACTGGACCACTGGAAAGGGTTACAAAGATGGTATCTTTGATCTGCCCCCCATCCTGATCAAACAGAACAATGGTGATATTATAAATCCCAATTTCTGTATCGAGAATATGGTATTCTATAGGGATATCTGACACCCAACCACTTGATATCCGCAAGCTTTGATTCTGGTATATCTTAAATGTCGCTGGATTTGAGTCTCTGGCTACCCAATCTATCATACGATTGCTTGACTGAACAGAAAAGGTTCGGTTTCCGGGAGTACTCACAAAATTCAGTTCATCGATAACCTCGACAAACAGGGTATCTCTGGCAAAATCAGCGGCGGCCTCCACCATTATGGTGACATTGAAAATACCCGCTGCTTCCGGAATGAACTCATAGATAATCTCCCCATTGGGAGACCATGAACCAGATTGTACAATGACTGAGTCACGGTAAATCGTGTAGCTCTTTCCACCACCGCTTCCATCGACTATCCAGGACAGAAAGGTTGAGCCACTGTTAATGTCAACAGTGATGTTTCCCAAATCAGTGAGAGAATTTATCGCATCTATCTGAATAGGAGCACCAGGTCGAGATTGCAGATCATACTGTCCATCAGGAAACGAGGAAATACGTTCGGAACGAATACTCTTCTCGCTGGAATACCCTGATGGCTCATCAACAGATTGCAATGGGCAACTTAAGAATAGGATAAGGATCAGAGTGATCCAAATACTTACTCTCACTAGTCTCTATAATAATCTCATCCAATAAGTAGTTATTTCCACCAACCTAACTAGCTATGAGACTACTCAGGGCGTCATATCTGGGTAGATCTACACATTACTATACTTTACATAGTGTGATCGCGATTGCTCTATCCATGAAAAATCGCATCTTGCAGGGGTGCGAGTAGATCTATCTGTTGCTTTTTTACACATTTTCAGTATAAACTCCCATTCCTCTCCAGATTTATCACAGACAAATGACCTTGTATTTTATACCGAGAATTGTACCTTCCTTCAGAAAATAGTCGATTGACAACTGTCACATTTCTTGCTCAATAACATACCCGATATCCCTCTGAGCTAGCTCAATTATCCAACAATTACTTAATTCCCTATCATTATTATTTTAATAGACCTCCAAATCCAACAGTTATGACAGATAGTCAACCATTTGACTTTCTATTCAGAGACCTCGGAATTACTGTGCCGGACTGGCTCTTGGTCATTATTGGCACTGTATTACTGGGCACCTATATTCTCGTTCATCAGTTGATTGCACCATGGGTGGAGCGAAAAGTGATGGCTAGAATGCAGGGCCGTCGTGGGCCGGTATATGTTGGTAAGTTTGGTGTGCTGCAGATTCCAGCAGATCTTCTCAAGCTTATTCTCAAGGAAGATACCCGTCCAGTTGGGGCTGACAGAGTAGGATTTTTCTTAGCGATTTTATTGACAAGTGTCACTTCTATTTTGGCATTTGCACCTCTCCCATGGGGATCTACAGGTATGATACCTGGTAATTTCTCAATCGGGATTCTGTACATTTTTGCAGTCTTCTCGATTTTCCCACCAGCTATGATGATTGGTGGTTGGGCGTCCAATTCAAAATATTCGCTAATCGGTGGTTTTCGATCTGCAGGTCAACTCGTGGCATATGAAATCCCAATGTTCCTC
>JAEOUB010000335.1 GCA_016839545.1 Candidatus Kariarchaeota archaeon
GATAGCTGAGAGTACATATTTTTATTCGTTATATGTCTTTTAAATACTAAGTGTAACGAGTAGGATATCAAACTATGGAGTTTTCTTCGTGGAATATTTTGAATGTATGAGATATGTTTTCCTAGATATTTAACGGATATCTGCAATTTCTTACCAAATGAATGAGTTCAAACTATCAGGAAATCGTATTTAACCCCAGTATCTAGAGAACACATCTTCATGTCTGATCTTATACTTCCTGGGGATTTTCCTGTACTCTCCAAGGATGAATTCAGACAGGTCATAGTTGCTGCCAATCGTCTCAATACCTGGACCTCAGGACTGGATGGTATCCAGGATCTCATTACCCGTTTCAAACGTATCCAGCTGGATCCTCTCAATCCTGCTGGTCGATCACATGATCTCTTCTTCTTCTCCAGGATCAATGATTACTCAATGGGAGATTTTGAGGAATATGCATATGCAAAAAAGATGGGATATGAGGGCTTTGAGGGCTATATTCGATCATTCTTTGATATGACTACATTTCCTACCAAACAGTATGAATTCACTCCCGAGTATTATCTGAGAAAATCACCCCTTCAGGAAAAGTACAAGAAAGCCAGACGTGAATTCAATACCTCTACACAACCTCTTCTAGATCATCTGGAACAACTCATTGCAGACAATGGGATTACCAATGGTTCAGAATTCAAGGCCCTTGATATTGTTCAGGAATACCAGCACATGGGTTCCAAAGGTTGGGGTGCTGGTCATATTGTCAATAAGGCTCTCTCTCATCTCTTTGGTACTGGTGTTCTGACGATTGCAGACAGAGATCAGCAATTCCGAAAATACTACGATACCATGGAGAACTATATACCCAAGAAGTACAGATCATCACTACCTTCTGAAGGAGAGTGGAGAGAGGGAATCGCAACATCCAGTATTCACACCTACCCTGTCCACACACTAGGCAAGATGAAAACTGCAACAAAGGGCACCAAGAGTGTAAGCAGGACCAAATCTAACAGAGTATTCACCGAGGCAGTCGACCTCAATCTGTGTGATATGGCACTGCTGGAGGATACCAACCTGCTCTTCACACTTCCTCACAATTACCAGTCACTACTCTCAGAGGATTTCTCTGATGATATTCGTGCACTGTCACCATTGGATCCTGCCATATGGGACAGGAATATTATCGACTTTATCTTTGAATTCGAGTATCGCTGGGAAGTTTACGTTCCAGAGAAGAAGAGAATATGGGGGTACTATGTCTATCCATTGCTTCATGAGGACAGGTTCATAGGACGAATGGAGGTAAAATATGACAAGAAATCAGGAGAACTGCGTGTCTTCAATTTTATTCCAGAAGCTGAATTCTCTTCAAAAGACCACAAACCAGGTATTCTTGAGCTGATTGATCGCTGGGAAGTAGCACTTGGTGCATCGTCTGTCAATATTGATACGACTTTCACACAACGTAAATGATCAGAATTTCTCAAGCTCAATCTGTCTTTTGATCCAATCAAACAGCCTATTGAAGCTGGCATCGTGGAATTGAGCATGATACGTATCTGGAAAGACTGCAAATTCCTTGTTCTCTGCATCAAATTCATCAAACAATCCACGTGCTGATTCCTCGCTGAACAGTTCATCCTTGTCTCCTATTCCCATAAAGAGGGGATAATCTATTGCTGCGGGTATGGTGATATTTGCAGCAGAGAATGTTCTCAGAAATCGCAGAGTATAGTGGAATGTGAACAGAGGATTATCCTTGCCTTGCATTCCCTCACGATAGTAATGGATCACCTGTCTAGAGGGAGAGATGACTGACCACAGAACAATCTTGAGCTTTGCCCATAGCGATCTCTCGGGATAGACACCCTCACGTACCTGACGTGCACCACTGAGGAGAATCAAACCTGCCACAACTTCTGGAAATGCCTCAACAGCCATGAGAGAGGTGACTATTCCCAAACTGTGACCAAGAAAGATCACTTTCTTGTGACCATTCTTTGCCATAACAGCAAGAGTTACCTCCATATCCTCTCCGAACTGTTTGATACCCTTGATATCTCCACGATACCCTCCTGACAATCCATGCCCACGCAGGTCCAGACCATAGACAGTCAGCCCCATCTTGGCAATAGGTTCTCCCAAAATAGCATACGGTTTGGAATGTGCTGTGATCCCATGCATTATCAGCACACAGGTATCCTGTACAACCGGATCTTCAGCTACCCACTCCCGGAGATAAAGCTGAGTTTCGTCCTTGGCCTTCACCAGGTGTGATGGGTCAATCTTCATAGGAATTGGATTTTCAGGAATGAGTGTGGGCATTGTTTGCTCTTAGTATCTAGAAAATATAAGCTCTAACCGGGAGATATGGGCAAGTGTATCAAGATGACGATATGTTATCCCAGGATTTTACTCCGTCGTAGATAGACTCCTGTTCCCACAATTACTGCTAGAACAGCTAGAACAGGGAATAGTAGATTCCTATACCTCTCGCCATCTGAGATCTGCCAATTATAGGTAGCCACGATATAATCTCTGGCCTCCTGGCCTGCAGAGGAATACTGTGAGTCTCCACCATCAAAGATAACTCCTTCCTGCAGCTCCTGTTCGGACCAGCCAATGAGGAGAGCATCGTAATTCTCAGTTGACAATGTCACCCCTGTAAACATATTCTGCATCCCTCGTACTGACGAGACATCCCAGCTTCCAAGGTTCTGGTCAAATGAATTGGCATCCTCAAACATGTTATTCATACTGATAACAGAGGACACATCCCATGAGGAGATATCCTGATTGAAAGAATCAGCATTTGCAAACATCTCAGGCATCTGTGTCACCAACGATACATCCCACTCCGATATGTCTTGATTGAAAGTCGCAGCCTGTGAGAACATTCCACTCATGTCTGTGACAGAGGATACATCCCATGATCCCAGTGGCTGATTGAAGGCATAGGCCTGGTAGAACATGAGTCCCATCCGCTTGACAGAAGACACATCCCAGCTATCCAGGGGATGGTTATACTCAAATGCCTGGTGGAACATGAACCCCATCTGGGTTACTGATGATACATCCCACGATGATATATCCTGGTTAAATGAGGCAGCGTGTGAGAACAACCCACTCATATCTGTCACAGAGGACACATCCCATGATGATATATCCTGATTGAAGCTATCGGCATTGGCAAATACACCGCTCAGATCAGTTACAGATGATACATCCCATGAGGAGATATCCTGGTCAAATGCAAAAGCATTGGCAAACAGGCCACTCATATCCTCAACACTAGACATATCCCACGAGCTAACATCCTGGTTGAATTCAAATGCCTGGAAGAACATGTTATCCATAGTGATGACAGATGATATATCCCAGTCACCCACAGGCTGGTTGAAGACAAAAGCATTGGCAAACATAAAGACCGTATTTGTAAGAGATGAGGTATTCCACCCAGACAGATCCTGGTTAAATTTCTCGGCTCCTGCAAACATGAGACTCATATCAGTAACCAAGGAGACATCCCAGTCACCTATAGCCTGATCAAAGTCAGCAGCACCTGCAAACATCATATGCATATTTGTCACTCCTGACGTATCCCAGCTGTTCATAGATCCTGAGGATCCAAGACTGAAAGCATCTGTAAAAGCTCCCACAAGAGAGGTGGTACCAGTGAGATCTGGGGCATCAGTTGCTGTCAGTACCATATTCTCGGCACCCTCGAAATACTGCTCCGAGTTACCCAGCTGCATGTCACCCCATTGCAGTATCTCGATAATTTTGAGCTTATCTCCCTGGTATGCAAACCTGAAGCCTTCCAATGTGCCAGTAATACTGACCAGGAAGATACCACGATCAGGATAGGTGTGCTTGACCTCTGTCTGGTTCCACTCTGTGATGGTATCGCTTGTCCCATCTCCCCAATCCACGGAGAAATTGTAAGTACCACCCTCCTCCAGGGGAAGCGCAATCTGTTTCTGATTGGAACTTAGAAAGGAGACCAGCTCGGTGTTCCACCGGGAGACAAATGCGGTGGGGTCATCAAACTGCATGGGTCCGATTGCCTGTGAAATGGTTGGTCTCTCCACAGGTGTCTCTGTCTCCTCTAGATCTAGAACAGGAGTATCAATAGCCTGAACTGGAATGAGAAGAAATGCAACAACTGTGATGAGAAGTACTGTGAATAGTTTTCGAGATGGAAACAGACCTGACATGATGTAATCGTCATCGTCCTTTCACAGCTCCTGTTTTAAGTATTCAATTCAGAAAA
>JAEOUB010000336.1 GCA_016839545.1 Candidatus Kariarchaeota archaeon
ATGAGCTCCTCTATCCCGGTCTCCCACAGCTCGTTCCAGGTATTGGGTATCGACTTGCCTGTGCCTCCAAAATACTCGGGATGGAGGATCTCTGCGGGGTCGATATCGGTCTCGGGATATGTGCTGAAAAATGTCAGGACACCCTGTGCCATCTCTACACGGTTCACAACTCTAGTTATCCAAGAGGTAGATAACTGTTTGCTGAACGGACCTCAATGTCATTCGTCTCAAAGATTGATCCCATACAACCAGCTTTTCAGAATGCCAAGCTGTACGTCGTCTCTGTCAGCCTCTGAAAGATTGTACTGAAATACAGGTGAAGAACGGTCCGCAATCCACGAAACCTTAAAAAGACAGACAGAGCAGGCAGGTCTACTATGCAATTAAGTAGAGTATACAGCATTATATCAAGCGTTGTGTTAATTATTGCAATACAGCTATCATCAATCTATGAATTCGCGGTCCTCAGCTTCTCTGAGGGCAGTGATTCTTTTAAGATGACAATCTACGGTGACCAGGTCCAGTTTGAAGGACTCAACTTCCTGGATGGTTTTCTCTCTCCACAGGCACTTGCCGCCCTCTTCTGGGTGGCAACCGCACTTGCCATCATCAGCCTTGCACTGCGACTGGTTGTCTCCGATAGCAGGTTCACCCGTGCAGCAGGTGTCTTCGCCTTCATTGTGGCTCTGACCCATTTTGGTATCCTGTTTCTGAACTACACAGTTGATGTAATCACTGCAGATGCTGCCCAGTTCGGACCCTCCTTCTTCATCTATGCTGCAGGACTGGTATCAGTGATACTGGTGCCCCTCATCAATCTGTTCAGACCCAGCCCACCACAGATCGGCATCGAGCCATAGGACAATTCACTGAAACTCGTTGGAATTCATTTCTCCCAATCATCAAAAGTTAAAAGCTGACTCTAATCAGCTACTCTATGTTCAAACGGGTGTTGATCTACACAGCCTCCTTCATTGTCATCCTGTTGCTCATTGTCTCCATGGGACTCATCGCAGGCGTACGCAACGGCTCCAACCACACACATATCGCCTTCAATCTGGATGGAATAGATGGTGATATCGAGATTTACCGTGATGAATTCGGTGTTCCCACTGTTGTTGGTGACTCCCTGAAAGACCTGCTGTTTGGACAGGGCTATGCTTTTGCACAGGACAGAACTTTTCAGTTGGAATTCTACCGCTCACTCATCAACGGAGAACTATCCCTGCTGTTTGGTGCTGACCTGGTGGAGACTGACAAAGTGCTGCGTACTGTGGGTCTCAAACGGGCTGCAGAGTCGATGGAGAGTAAACTGACAGAGGAACAGCTGGATCTCGTCACCGCCTACGTCCGCGGAGTCAATACCTACTACGAGCAGCATCCTCACAATGTGCCATTTGAACTGGCAATACTGGGAGCCACACCCAAAGCATGGGAACGCACTGATGTGATTGCCATGGGGTCGATTGTGGCGTTTACTTTCGCCTTTGGTGGCCTCAATGACGAGGTAAATTTCCTCAAACTCATGAACCAGGTGGGTATCTCCGAGGCACTCGAACTCAAACCTGTTGACTACCAGCCTGCACATGATTACATCTCCAACCTGACCGAGTTCTACTATCCCGATGAGGAGGGACTTGCACTCAGCGGGGATATTGCAGATAAAATCACTGTCTTTGAGGCACTTGATCCCATCTTTGGGCCACACATGGAGGTGCTGGAAGGCTACATGAGCAACAATTGGATTGTGAGTGCCGATAAATCTGCCACTGGCAAGCCATTACTGGCAAATGATCCCCATACCAGTCTCGAGGCACAGGGTATCTGGCACAGAACCAACCTCATGAGCCGTGATGGTGAGATTTTGTTACAGGGTTTCAATTTTCCCGGTACTCCCCTGATGGGATTCGGCCACAACAAGGCGATTTCCTGGGGGGTCACTTCCGGCATAATGGATGCTGTGGATGCCTACTTCCTGACCTCCAATGATACCCACTACCTCTACAACGGTGACGAGTGGCGAGCATTTGAGACTCAGACCTACACTATTGAGATCAGCGGTGGTGAGACAGTTGAGCATACTGCAAAATTCTCAGAATTTGGACCGATGATGATGACTGACCTGGGAGAATTTGCCATGCAGTGGACGCTACTGGAGAATTTTGAGCGGGACAATCCTATCAAGTCACTGATTGATTTCAACCAGGCAACCTCGATTGATGAGTTTCATGAGGCCCTTGAATTTATGCTGACCGGCTTCAACTGGGTGGCCGTCGATTCCACTACCAATGATATTGCCTATATCCAGTCCGGGTTGATCCCTGATAGAAAAGAGGGCTATGGGCTCATTCCCAAGAATGGCAGTGCTCCCAATCAGGGCTGGAATGGGCTGGTTCCCTTTGACCAGCAACTCTACGTGGTCAATCCCACCTCAGGCTATTTTGCAACTGCCAACGAGCGGGTGGATGACAGGGAGCTCTTCTTTGTGTCAGAAAATTATGCTCCTCGACATCGTGATGACCGAATAGAGCAGGTACTGGAGAGCTGTATCGATTTTGACTGTGATCCTGATGCACTGACTGTGGATGACATGAAGCGGCTGCAGGCAGATGTCAAGACACTGGTGGCAGAGGATATTCTCGATCCCGTGCTTGATCTGTTCAGTGACTACAAAAATGATGCCACCGAGCTGGAGAAACGTGTCATCGACGAGTTACTCGGCTGGGATCAGCATCTGACAGTTGATTCAGTAGCGGGTCTGATCTTCTCCTCCTATCGTCTGCTACTCATTGATGAGATCCTGAGAGATGAGCTAGGAGACCTGGTCACTGTTCCCGCAGGTACTCGTATCACCACTGACTGGTATCGTGAGGGCATGGAGATGCAGTGGTTTGATGATATCACGACTGATGATAAAGTCGAGGACAGTGATGATATTGCCATTCGTACCCTGCAGCGAACCACGGCATTTCTCGAGGATCGCTACGGTGATGATTTTGCCAACTGGGAGTATGGTGACAAGCATCGTACCAGCCTGCCTCATACCTTCAGTGGTCTCACAGGATTATTTGATATCGGTGGCGTGCCCCAGCCCGGCTCCTCCAATACTGTCAATGCTATCGCCGGCCCCCGCTTCAACAATGCCGATCTTGATTTCAGATCAAGTTATGGCCCCTATTTCCGAGTGGTCTTTGAAGTTGAGCCTACCTGGGACAATATCTGGGTGATGGTCTCCTCAGGTGCCAGTGGCAATCCCCTGTCAGAGCACTACGGTGATGCCTTTGAGAAATGGGCTGCTCACGAGTATTTCAAGTGGGAGTCCTCGCTTGAGACCATAACCTCATATCGGCTGTCAGTGGAGGTACGAAAGATATGACAGAGACCAATGATACAGGTAATTCCGAAAAATCAGGGTTCACACTGAACAACCTGCCACTCACCTGTGTGGCTGCACTGCTAACCCTACTGATGCTGATCACGCCTGACAAGAACCTGCTGGCCTGGTTGACCCTTATACTGGGCCCATTGCTGGTCCTGGATGGTCTCTACCTTGGCATGATTGCCCGATCTATCGAGCCACATGCATCAAAATTACTGCTGGCAGGAGGGATACTGCCCATCCTCGGCATGTATGTTGCATCATTCGGAGCGCTGTTCTCACTCGGCATTCCATTCGGCTACTATTTCGTGGTTGCTCTCCTTGTTGCTGTACAGATTGTTCTTGTTGTGTTTGAGGTCAAGCCATAATCAGTCAGAAGAAGCTTTCAGAG
>JAEOUB010000337.1 GCA_016839545.1 Candidatus Kariarchaeota archaeon
ATTAAAAGATGCTACAAGACAACCCTGCACGCGGTAACGAGTGATGCCCACCTCTAGCCTATTCACTATGCTCCCTGATAAGGTGAATATCACTAGTTCTTAATGTTTTCACAGTTCTGACGTTTTAGCCCTGATATTCCTAATTCTGTTGCAAGTTTTTGAGGACTTCAATGACCCCTCCATTTGTGAGAAGGATCGGTTCGATCCCCTTCATCTGGAGAATACTTGCTGCGGTTGCTGCACGTTGTCCAGAGACACACATTACATAGTATGGACCCTGAGTTTGGGGTGACTGCTCGACAAGTGCGGGAAGAAATATCTCCTCTGATGCAGTTACCGGGAGATCGGTGATTTCTTGAGGATCACGTATGTCAAGGATCTGAGGGGAGGACTCTAGCTTGAGTGTGCTGGCATCAACATAAGTATATGACGAAGTTCCACTTTCATCACTCCATGCATCAATACCACCTTCCAGATATCCAATCACCTGGATATACCCTATACGAAACAGTTGGGTCTGTAATTCTATCACATCCTCATATCCACCAGCATCAGGTACTATCAGGATAGGCGCATTGAACGGAATAATCCAGCCGATATAATTGGATGCTGATGGTTTTAATTCAAAGTTATACGATCCAGGAATGTGTCGTGCAGCAAACTCACGTCCCATTCTGACATCGAGTACAAAGGCTCCATTCATCTTCTCTTTGAATGTGTCCGGATCGAGAGCAGGCACTTCGGGTAATTCATGGAAGATTTCAGGACCCCTACGATTGATTGGTGCCATCTGAGGATAGTACGAAGGATATTGTCTCAGACCTGAAAGTTGTCGATCGAGGAATTCGTCAATTGATGACGCGGTGAGTGCCTGATTGTAGCTTCTCTCATTACCAAGAGAACCGATGCGCTCACTGGATGGATTGGAGCTTGAACAGAAAGACCCTGAACCATGTGTGGGGTATATCATTACTTCATCGGGTAGCTCGGCGATCCGCTGGATGGAATGATACTGCTTCACTGTGAGATCATGCGTATGATCATGTCCCAACAGATCAGTTCGACCTGCTGACCCAATCATCAGTGATCCCCCTGTAAATGCACCAAAAGGAGTATCACCCTCCTTACCAATCCAGCTGATATGGTCGTAGGTATGACCTGGTGTCTCCATGACCTCAAAATTGAGTGAACCAATAGAGATCGTATCTCCTTCACTCATTTTCTTATGTTCAAATTCATAGTCACCCTTTGCAGGCAGAGCCAGTTCCAACCCTTTTGTAGCATCTTTGAGTGCTAGAGCTCCACTGACATAGTCATTGTGAACATGGGTCTCAAGGATATAGCGGAGTTTAAGATCCTGCTCCTCTATCTGTTTCTGAAATCTCCAGATGTCTCGTTGGGGATCAACAAGGAGTGCTTCTTTACCTGAGGAGATCATGTATGAATTATCACCTAGTCCCCTGGTAACGAATAGCTCAACGGTCATACTACAATGTGGTTGACCTGATACAAAATGCTTCCCTTCAGAGCAAACTGTCAGGATAGAGGGGATTTCTGCGTAATCGCTGATAGAAAAATCATAAACTACAATAAACCATGGTATTACCTAATGGTATGAAAGGAAAGCTAGAGAGTCAACTCATCATCTTCCTTTCATATTTTGACGAGGTCTATGGCCCACAGATACTAGATCTCCACCCGTATGAACACAGTAGTGAATTCACCAATGTTGTCGCCATCCTCTCCAAGTTGATTGATATCTCTTCTATCTCTAAGGAAGAATCCTGGCAGTTTCTCTATGCAGATCAGGAATTTGGTTCACAAAATCTTCGATTGTCAATGATCAATTCCGATGTCAGAGGGGGCCTGTCAGATATCATGATCTCTATTATTGTAAAGCCCGTCCATGGTGAGTTTGTCAGTGCGATGGCCTATGACTGGAAGAATATCCACACACTCAGAGATATCATCTCAGAGAACATGGAGTTTGAGAACAAGATACCGACGTTCAAAGGAGATATGACACTAAGTGATCTCTTGGAGTCGATCCACGACGAGATTATTGAGCAGTTTCAATTCTTTGTCGACTCTCTAAAACCAGATACCTATGTGATACGTTAGGCAAATCCTTCGGGAGGATTGATGGCAATCTCGCCAAATTTCTCCTCGTACTGTTTGAGATTGTGGTTCATCACATTTACTAGTTTTTTCATCGCTGCAGGACTCATCACAAAACGACCCACTACTTTCTGTAGCATCCCAGTATGCTCCAATTGTGCACTCTTCCGTATACTACCGGGTTCTTTCCCCGGTTGCTCCCGTACTTTGAAGCCCATCTGGGGAATAACCTCGATAAGATTGAGCAGGAACTCGTTGGGCGTATGGGAGATCTGAAATTCCTGAGCAAGTTTGGCAGATTGATTGAGACCTTCTATCTCTATACGTTTGTCAGACATAGTTGAAAATAGAGGCTGGCTTTCTTATGGGTTCCTGTAAATGGCAGTTGAAAACATTGAAAAATGGAGACTGACCACAAAACTGACCTATAAGAACGTGTGAGACACCAAAGAAATGTGGGTATTCTCCGCAAACTCGGAATTTTTGTCACAGTGGTATTGGTCCTTATTCTCCTTCTGCTAACAGTTTTCTCTTCACTAGTTCCAATCTCGTATGATAGGACTGAGTTCACTAATGGATATGACATCGAGGAGGTCTATACTGAGCTGACAACGACCTACCAGTTTGGTGGGTTGCTAGGGCTTGAATATGACCCATTGGGGCAGTACTATGCCGTGGGTCAGATTGGTGTCATCGTGATCTTTGATCCTCAGAATCTGACATCAGATAATCTGTTCCTCAATATCTCAGATCAAGTGATTGCATCGGGAGAGATGGGTCTGCTGGGACTGGCGATCCATCCTGATTTTGAAACGAATGGACTCTTTTACCTCGACTACATTGCAGATAAT
>JAEOUB010000338.1 GCA_016839545.1 Candidatus Kariarchaeota archaeon
AGGATCATACGCGTATTAAACGCATCTCAGCTTCTCGAGCGTATTAATGAGATGGCCGAGGAGAAGGGTAAGCATGGTCTCGAACCTATTAAACGATCCAACCTGTACTACCACATTAACGCTCTAGTCGAGAAGAACTTCATCTCAGAAGTCGGATTGATCCCCAAAAAGAACCGACTGATATCCTACTACGGTAGAACTGCACGTGTATTCCTCCTGGAGTATGGTGACGAGAAACAACCTGAATTTCTAGATGACCCCAATTTTCTGTCTCTGGTGAGTAACATTAATCCAGATGTTGACGCCAAAACTGCTTCCGAGATCGTCAAGGGTCTAGAACTCATGTATCAGCAGGTTGATACCGGCCCCATCAACAAGTGGGTAGAAGCCAATGAAACCGTGCTGCGAGAGTCTGAGGTAGATATTCGTGTTCTCCACAATATCTTCTACAAGATCCTGGCATTCAATGATGAGACCATAGCTGCTTTGCGTAAGTTCGCAGAGGTCATGAAACTCAATATCGATTAGATACGAACAAGAAAATACAAATTATTGATGGACAACCCTGATCTCATACATATCACGTTCCACAGTGATCACATTTTTTCACATATTCCACAAGAAATAACGGTTATCACACAAATAACAGCACTTACAGACACTACAACAATATAATTGTGAATTACAACACCCTGCATCGTTTCTTATGGAACGGAAAATACCTGAAAACAGATATTATGAGAAGATTGTCTCATTGATGAAAATTATCTGATTCCTGGGGAAATCACCTATATTTTTCCACAGGAAAGAATCGATTAATTTGATATATCAATCCATGAAGTATGAAATAAATGGAAATTGGTATAAGCACAATCACAGCAAATCACACCCCTGTGATTCGTGTGGAAACTCGTTATCCAAAAGTAATTATGTAAAATTTATCAGTTTAGGAACTTATAGATTGAAAATTACAACTAGCAGAATTTGGTAGATCGGAAATTCATACAAATAAAATGCAGAATTCTCTATATTGAAAGCCTTGAACTCTGTGATTTAGATATATTTAAACAAATTATATTGATTCATAGGTTGGATCTAAGTAATTCTGTGATTTGGTGTAATTCTAGAGAAGGGTATTCGAGTATCAACTTGTCCGTGATCTGATAGGATATCTTGCGACGTTTGGTCTTGCGAAGCAAACCCTCGTCTGTCAACCGGTTCAGATAGGTGGCGATGGCTGAAGACTCACCAAACACCATTTTCTTGACAAATTCCAATTGCTGATCTCGTACATCAATTGTAGTAAACCACTCTTTTGTACTGAAGTGATTGCGGACAAAATGGGCAATCCTCTCTTTCTTTGAACCGTATTCCCAGATCTCATCTGCTGAGAGAGTAGCTTCTGTTACCGGAGTCGGCTGCATTGGTCGGGCTGTCTGACCGCTTGCCAGAATGGACAGAATAGCCTGGATCTGCTCCGGTGTGGTATCTTTGCCTATCTCGACCACTGTACCATCGGGAAAAGTTACTCGAGATTTCGCCATATACTATCATCTCATGGGTTGCATAAATGTGTGTCTAGTTGGATGTCCAGCGTTCATCAATACCCTTAGAGGCCAATTCCTCCTCCTTTGTTGCAATATACCTGCGGGTATAGAAAACCAGGAGAATGACAACCACACTGAACACACCTTCTATCATAAAGACAGCCGCCAGAGGGGACAGTCCTGTGGTCTCAAATAACATCACGAGCACTAAAGTATTGATACCCGAATGTAGTAAGATAGACAGCAGGAGAGAGCGTTTATTGTCAAACTTACCATATATCACAATATAGGAGAAACAGATGTGGAGAGCCACCGCAAATATGCGCTCGTACCCAGAGATCAGCAGATTTTCCAGAGTTATGGTGTCAACCGCAATGAAACCAAGAGTGAGTACCACAATCTCTCCCAGTCCCCAAGCAAGACCGAAGATCAGGGGGGCATATTTTCGATCAATTGGGTTGATACATTGCTTCAGGATATAGAGCAGCAAAAGGAAACGAACTGTCTCCTCGAATGGTCCAGAAAGCAGGGGGCCAATTATATTGAACCCAAATGTCTGGACTACGGGTGCTGCAGCAATGGCCGCTTCATCAGTCAAATCCACACCTGCATTGACCAGCACCAAGACCTGATACAGGGAAATGATAATAACGCGTGAAAATGCCAAGATCCAGCCAATAAAACCCAGGATAAATAACTGGCTGATCTTGTGGACATGATCACCATTTGCAAAATCAGGGCGATCTCTAACCCATGCAATTACAGAGATAACCAGAATAGCAAAAAAGGAATTGTAGATAAGAAAATGAGACATTGCCATAGTATCCAAGGGTATCAGACAATGGAGAGATAAATAGCCAATTTTGTATGGATGGAGAATTACAAAGTTAGTACCAGCTCTGCAAGGATTTAAAATAAGTCGAAGACCACTAGTATTCAATGAGCATGCCACAGGGATCATTTAAGGCTGATTTACAAAAAATCCGTCGAATGCGTGTGGCGTACAAAATTGGATTGTTCATCAGGAACTACATGCCGGGACATAACAGGATCACAGCTGAGCTCATAATCAAGAAACAGGCCGAGGTCTTTGAAAATCGACCATTTGCTGATCCATTTGAAACCATCATCTCCCTCTTTATGCTCTCTAGATACGGCTATCTAGATCACATTGATCGTGATCAGGGTTACAAGATAACTTCAAACCTGATGGATGAATTTCCCCCGATTGATAGCTGGTTAGAAAACCATGAGGATTACCTCTCTCTACTGGATCGGTTGGACTGCAAAGAGCATTGGTTGGATATCCTATTTCGTCAAAATACCTGGGTAAATGAGGGAAAATTGATCGAACTGGACCTGCGAAACCTGTTAATCAGCCAGTTGGATGTGGATGTATTGACAGGATTCCCAAGCTTGAAAAAATTGTACCTATACAGGAATCTTCTTGGTACTAAGCCCTCTGGCATATTTGACTGTTTTCCAAATTTGGAGAAACAGTATCTCTCTACAAAT
>JAEOUB010000339.1 GCA_016839545.1 Candidatus Kariarchaeota archaeon
AGAAAGATCTAGATTGATTGTTCTAGCTGGTACTGCAGAAAAGGATAGTCCATACTATAGACGGATGAAATCAAAAATATATCAGAACCAAAATATCGAACTGGTTGAGGAATTTCTGACAACAGAATCTCTTTGCCAAATTTTCGATAAGTCTCATTACACCATTCAAATACCTGATACAGATCAACTTGCCCTATCTATTGTCGAATCGATGACAAGGGGTTGTAAGCCAATATTATCTGATTTGCAGGTATATAGAGATACGCTACCGTTGGATCTTGTTGAATTTGTATCAACAAATGATCCAGCAGAGCTACAAGAGGTATTCAGGAAAAATGAAACAATGACCCATTCTCAATCACAGCTCTTACATCAATTTGGGAAGAGCTTTGGGTCGATGAAAGTAAATTTGACAAAGTTATACTCAGATTGGTTGGATAATTTATTCCATTAATTGATAGACAACATATTCTTGAGTGAAAAAAACAAGAGTTGAAGGTAATGTATTCACCACCTGCATCAAGGCTATTTCTTGGTAAAATTGTTGATAATATCCATAGGATAAACTTGTGTTTGCCACTTGGACAATGACCCGGATCTTATACTGCTGAACAAAATTGATAGCCTCATCAGTCGTCATTTCCTTTAGATCCGTAGAGAATGCTCGAACTCCTGAAATCATGTGGACATCCAATACAGGATGACGGAGAAAATAGGATAACCCTGGAGTAATTGCACTGAGAACCAACTCATCCAGTCCAAGTTGAATTGAATTTAAGTAGGACACAACCTCTTGAAAGGATTCTCTGTAGTAATAACTGGAAAGTTCCTCTTCTGGAGTATCTGTGAGAATCGCATATGTTTGAACTGAAACGGGGGCGATAATCGTAGGAACTAATAATATTATTACAAATGCCGAATTCGCTATCTTTACCCATTTTAACTGAGCAATTTGCATTTTTGAAACCACCTTATGAAACAGAAGGATCATCAACACCAAATAGATGATTAATACAATGAACTCCTGATGAAAATAAAAGAAGAAAGTCGTAATTCCGTCTCTATGTATTCGTATAGGAAGTAGAGGAGCTATGAAAAGAATTCCCGACCCATATAGAACCAAAACGATAAATTTGTTGACCTCATTCCTTTGAATCCTTGAAATGAAAGTATTTACTGATATACCAATGGCAATTGCAAGAATAGGCATAACCGGGACCAGATATCGTGCACTCACGTCACTAAAATATGCAAAATAAAGTAGCATATAGCCAAGAAACCATCTGAAAATAAGACCAAAAGATGACAGTTTTCTCAAACCATCAATTTTGAACAAGAGAAGATGAGGGCTGAATGAGACACCTGTAAAGATGAATAGCAGAGAAATTAAAAAGGAAGTTTGGGGACCGTGTTCGATTACTACCTGCTCTGGTAGGACTGCAGAAGGGTAAGAGAAACTGATGGTTGATTGAACATTCTCTAGATATGTTGAAATGAGAAATGAATCAAGATTGGGGATTTGAAGCATGAACATTAACCAACCAATACCTACAAACAGAGGTAGTAAGAAAGTCTGGAAGAGATATCGTAACTCAATTGAGCTTTCTTCTGATCCATAAAGGTGCAAAAACAGCATGAGAAATATGACGAAGACCACGATAGATGTGCCAATAAAGATATCGAAGGCAGCTTTTCTCATAAGGAAAAGTGTTAATAGGCCAAGAGATCCTAGCTGGATCTTTCTTAACAAACCTGTCTGAGTTACACTTATGAGAATTAAGAACAAAACAGCATATCCCGAAATTTTGCTGAGGATCGAGAGCGAAATAGAAAGATTGAGAAGTAAGATCAAACCTCTCGTCTTCTCGGTTTTTAATTTATAGAGATAATTCATTGTAGCGATAGTGAAGAAAGCGATAGGTAATTCCTGATAATAGGCAAATTCTACAATTAGGAAGAAAGTGAAACCAAATGTGAGAAATGTCAAAATCGAGACTTGTGGGAGAATTTGACTCTTTGAAATTTTAT
>JAEOUB010000340.1 GCA_016839545.1 Candidatus Kariarchaeota archaeon
ACTGGAGGCGGTAATGCGGATGGACTGCTCCTTGCCGGTCCCCAGGTCTTTGGCCGACACGTTGACGATACCATTGGAGTCGATGTCGAAGATGACCTCGATCTTGGGTACGCCTCGCGGTGCGGGTGGAATACCCACCAGCGAGAAGCGACCGAGAGAGATGTTATCTCTTGCCTGAGCTCGCTCGCCCTGCAGAACGTGGATCTCTACAGAGGTCTGATTGTCTGCTGCAGTGGAGAAGACCTTGGATTTCTTGGTTGGGATCGTGGTGTTGCGCTCAATGAGCTCGGTCATCACTCCTCCGAGGGTCTCAATTCCCAGTGTCAGAGGTGTCACATCCAGCAGCAGGATATCGTCTACCTCACCTGCCAGGATAGCACCCTGAATGGCAGCTCCAAGACTCACTACAAGATCGGGATCGATTGATTTGTCTGCATCCTTTCCAGTGATATCACGTACGGCCTTCTGAACGGCGGGAATTCTGGTGGAACCACCAACGAGCAGTACTTTGTTGATCTGGTTGATGGGGACACCTGCATCCTCAATTGCCTGTCGCATGGGGCCAACTGTTGCCTGAACAAGGTCGGCGGTGAGCTCGTCAAACTTGGCACGAGAGAGGTCCATGTTGAGGTGTTTTGCGCCTGAGGCATCGGCTGTGATGTAGGGCAGATTAATAGTGGCCTTCATGACTGTGGACAGCTCAATTTTAGCCTGCTCTGCAGCATCTTTGAGTCGCTGCATTGCTGTTCTGTCACTGGAGAGGTCAATACCATTGGATTTCTTGTACTCTGCAACTAGCCAATCAACGATGGCATCATCAAAGTCCTTACCTCCAAGTCGGTTATTACCTGAGGTTGCCTGTACCTCCACAATACCCTCATCGATCTCAAGGACGGAAACATCGAAGGTTCCACCTCCCAGATCGAAGACGAGGATGGTCTCGGATTCTGACTTGTCGAGTCCATATGCAAGTGCGGCTGCGGTTGGTTCTGCAACAATTCGCAGGACATCAAGTCCAGCAATACGACCGGCATCTCGGGTGGCTGTTCTCTGGCTGTCGGAGAAGTAGGCTGGAACGGTAACTACAGCTTTCTTAACTTCCTCGCCCAGATAGGCCTCTGCATCAGCCTTTGCCTTCTGCAAGACGAATGCACCGATCTCCTGTGGGGTGTATTCCTTGCCACGGATGGTGTACTTCATGTCAGTACCCATGTCACGTTTGGTCTCAGCAAGGGTGTTCTCGGCATCCGATACAATCTGTCGCTTGGCGATAACACCGACTGAACGGGTGCCATCCTCGGCGAAGTTGACTACGGATGGGATGAGGTTTCCACCCTCGGCGGTTGGGATTACCTTGGGCTCTCCACCTTCAAGAACGGACACTACCGAGTTGGTGGTCCCGAGGTCAATACCGATAACTTTCTCTTTTTTTGTGTTTTCAGACATTGTAGTGCACTCCTGTAATGGTTCGCTATAGTAGTGAACCTTTAGTACAATACCTATTTGCACGTAGTTATTCTTAAAGATATTGGTCTTGATGAAGTCCAAATGTTAGTCTCCCACTCTCCATCCACATCAGATTTCGCAATATTGGTGATGCCCCAGTATCTACTTGACAATGAAACCTTCTGCCAGCTATTAGCAATATCTTCCTATGGAAATCCTCCCTCGGAAATCTGACAGTCAGCCTCCCTAGATTCACAAATCTCTATAAAGGTCAGGTTGACTCCACTCCTATGCGATTTCTCATCCCTCTCCTCTTTCTCCTCATGATGATTCCACCTGCTGGGGCAACGGAGATTGGCGTGCGCGATGGGGAGAAATACTCTTTCCAATTCAAGCTGCTGGATCTCGAGGGTAAAGATTTCGATATTGTATTCCCTTTCTACACGGGAAGTCCAACTTCGATGCCCGGGACCTATGACTTCACCATGGAAATCATTGACACTACTGTTCTTGAGGGCACTGAAACCACATTCTGTGATGCTATCACTGTTCGTTTTGATCCTGGTGGCGATGATGTCCCGTACTGTCTTGATCTCTGGCAGGAATTTCTCATTGTGGATACAAACTGGACTAAGTGGATATGGCATCATGAGGAAGAGGCACAGTACTTCACTGATGAGGATGAGATCCACGATATCACCAATTTGCAAGGTGAAATCAACATCTTCTCCAAGGATATCTCAGAGGCAGTTCTTGCCGATGAGGGTACGATGGAAACCATGGGCTATTGGGAGACATCAATTACTCAGAACTATGAGAAGGCAACGGGGGTGCTCAATGCATATTATTTCACCCAGAGCTATACCTCCACCTCTGAGAAGGACTGGTTAGATGAGTATCTTATCGGGTTCTCAATCAAACGGACGGAGGTCTTTCTGTCCTCTCTCCCTCTCAGCCCTCATTTCTTTCTATTTCTGGGAGTGCTGGTGCTCACCCGAAGACGTCTCTACTCATCTACCTGAGTACTTTAAATCCCTCAGAACTTTCTAACTGTATGACAGTACAGACAAAATTTTGGGGAGTGGAGCCTGTTCTAGAGACAAACAACCTGGAGGAGACACTTGAGTACTACAAAAGCATCGGCTTTACAG
>JAEOUB010000341.1 GCA_016839545.1 Candidatus Kariarchaeota archaeon
CGAGATATGTTCAGTGGTTAAATCACTCAACTCCCATTAGTCTCAGACTTCACTCGCTTCACCTTATCAAAGGCATTGGACCTAAGTCATTGAAGAAAATTCTAGAAGAGAGGAAAATCAAAGAATTTGAGACATACGAGGAATTTGAGGAGCGAACGGGAGTGGGAAATATCCGTGGTTTGATCAAACAGAGGATCATTGATGAACTCACCGATCCTATGGAAAAACATCAACTCTTCACTCGTGTATTTCACAAGGAAAACAAGGAAAGACGATAATCGTGCGGGACTGGAAGCAGTATACAATCAGTACCCTTGAAGAGCTGGGACTACGGGCAAGAAAGCAACAAGGGCAGAACTTTCTCATACGGTACAGGGTCGTTAAGCAGATGGTTGAGTTAGCTGAAATTCTACCTTCCGACCATATACTAGAAATTGGTGGGGGCATTGGAATACTTACTGATGCTTTGGTCGAAACCGGTGCCAGGGTAACCGTAATAGAAAAGGAGAAAAAACTAGCAGATCATTTGCAGGAAATTCATAAAGAGAATGATCGTGTCAAAATAATTAACGAGGATGCTCTGGATGCAGATTGGCCCACTGATTGCAGAATAGTGGCAAACCTCCCGTACAGTGTCGCATCTCCAATCATAGAGAAAATATTACATAGAAACATTGGCAATGCAATGATCATGATCCAGAAAGAGGTAGCTATGCGATGTATTGCAAACCCAGGTTCCCGGGATTACTCCCGTATCTCAGTCCTCTGCAAAATACACGGGAGTGTGAAGAGAATGATGGATCTGGCACCAGATTCATTCTTTCCCAAACCCAAGGTAAACTCAACCGTGATCAGCATATGGACACATGAACCTAAAATTACCAACAGTCATGAGGACTTGGAGTTATTGGTTTCCAATCTATTTACTTTAAGACGTAGAACTGTTCGATCTGTAATTAGAGGATTTCTAAAACGTAAAACAGTTGATCCTGATGTGTGGGAAATTTGTCCTCATAGTGATTTACGGGTCTTTGAACTCTCAATAAAGAAGATTGATGAGATATTAACCCATCTCAAGAATTACAATGCCTTTCCGTTGGCATAGGTGACAGTATGGATAAGATGATCGAGGCACGGGGATTACGTATAAATGTGGCTCATGAGGTCTATACTCCCAGAGAGGATAGTTTTCTTGTTATTGACGAACTTCAGTCTATAGAGGATTGGGATTCAAATTTCATGGAAATCGGACCCGGAAGTGGGATCATTTCTCTTTCACTTGCAGATCCCAAAACAACTGTAGTATGTTCTGAAATATCATATAATGCAGCACATCAAACCCATGAAAACTCTCAACATAATGGATACAACAATATCCATGTGGTGGTTTCAGACCTGCTTTCTCCATTTAGGAAAGGAGCTTTGTATGACAGGATAATTTTCAACCCCCCCTATCTGCCTGAAGACCCCGAAGTGGACCCATATAGTCCAAAATACGAGTTAGATCAACTGGTTGGCGGACCCAAAGGATATGAAACGGTATCGAGACTTCTATCTATACTTGACCCGAAAATCAACAAAATCTATACAATACTATCCTCTCTGGCAACAAATCCTGTAGATTTTCAGAAACTGCATCAAAATTGGAAGATGCGTGTCATAGCTGCAAAAAATATGGGGTTTGAGACAATTTGGCTGATCAAAGTGGAGGGATTGTAAATGGGAATTTCAATAATTTGTGTCGAGATAATGCATTCTGGAAATCTTGGAGCTATAGCTCGTTTATGTGATAACTACGATGTACGAGATCTCATATTGGTAAATCCTCAATGCGAAATCAACAAGGAGGCATTTGATAGAGCAACTCATGGAAAGAGATTCTTGGATAATCCTGTGATTGTTGATGATTTGAAAGAAGCTCGGAGTCATGTTGATCTTATGGTGGCACTATCTGCTCGAAAAGGTGGCAGCAAAAGTATTGCAAGATCTTCATTTCCAATTCAAGAAATGAATGATAAGCTCGATATCAGTAGGAATATTGGATTGGTTTTCGGACGAGAAAACAGTGGACTGACCAATGAGGAAACAGATCTATGTGATTTTCTGGTACACATCCCACTTCCAGGATCTAATCCCGTTTTCAATATTTCTCATGCAGTGGCAGTGACACTGTGGGAAGTCATACGAGAAGATGATCCTGAGATGGAGCATCGACTTATGTCCAGAGAGGAAAAAGACGCATTCATGGGTATGTTAGAAGCAATCTTGCCCCATTCATGGATTAAACAGGACCAGTATTATGGAATAAAAAGGGTATACAGCTCAATTCTTGGAAGATCACATGTTACGACCAGAGAGGCGAATACTCTGATTGGTTTTCTAAGATCTATAAGAAGGTCATTAGAAGGCCCACATCCACCCTGGGATCAACATGAATAGAAAAGATCTTGAGATCTATCTGTCTCAAATTGTGTCCCCATTTGGATCTCCTAAAATTGAATACGAACAATACCAGACTCCACCTAGAGTGGCAGCGAACCTTTTGCATCGGGCTTATATGCAGGGGAATATAGAAGAAAAAAATATTGTCGACCTCTGTGCTGGAACGGGTATTTTAGGGCTTGGTGCAGCGATTCTTGGAGGTAGAGTTGATCTGGTCGAGAGAGAGGATGATGCTTTCAGGCAACTAGCAGAAAATGCAAAAAAGGTGGACATTCCAGTTACACTCCACCAGGAAAACGTGATTACTTGGGAGTCGAAGAGACAGTATGACACCGCAATTTTGAATCCCCCTTTTGGAATCCAGCAGAAGAAGGTCAGGGACCTGGACTTTGTAAAGAAGGCAGGTGAAATTGCCGAGGTGATTTATACCATCCATGACGGGTCACCAAGCAATCAAGAAAAACTACCTGGATTGTATAATGAACTTGGATTAACTATCAAGGAAATGTATCTTGATGAGTTTCCATTATCTTCTTCATATCCTTGGCATAAAATGAGAAGGAGAATACACAAAGTCTTGGTTGTTTACTCATCTTGAGTGCGTCGAATCAAATACCGGTATTTCTGTTCTTTCACAATTGAGAACCTGGCTGGATAAGGATGTTTCATGGGTCCTTCACAAATCTTGCAGTTTTTGCCATGTAGAGAATATTCACCACATTCGGCACACCGGTACAGGCTTTTCAATTCTTCTTCCTCTCTAAGATATACTCAACATCAAGTGTTTTGCTGACTTTCTTCATTTCGTTCTCAATAGCATCCAGTACCTCGAGTACCTCATCGTATGATCGCCCTTCGAGATGAACACGATATTGAGGAGAACCGATGGTTGTAATCTCTGATTCTACCTCTTCAAAACTGTTGGCAACCTTTTCTGCAGCCTCTAGAAGCTCTCGAACATGTCGAACTCCGTCTGGTGCAAATGATCTCACACCCAAATTTGAGGTGATAGTGACTGTGCTGATCTGAATACTCATTGCCGTCACAGCGATTATGGCTTCCTTTAGATCATCATCCAATGCCATATCAGAAATTATTGCGCCTTCAGTGGCAACTGTTTCTTCAAAACCTGTATAGAGGTTACCAAACATGGAAATAAATGGAGGCTCGATTACATCACGGACCTCAGAAGGTTTCCGACCAAGTCTCTCGGCAATTAGATTTGTGATTGCAATAGCAGCATTTTGTCTCTTGTACTCCTGGAGTTTTTCACGCTTGTGAGAATCATTTACTCGTTTCAAAGAGACATCGATTTGTTTGGTGTCATAATCCACTCTCAGTACTTTTGCAACTGAGTTCTGACCTACTTTCACATGGTTACGAATATTTCGAATGAAGGTACCCGCAATTTCACTTATGTGGCAATATGCAGTAATTCCTTCAAATTCCTTGAGTTTACAATAGATCCCATGCTTTGCTATATTGGAAATCTCGATTAGAACCAAAGAGTTTCGTTCGGGGATATCAAGGCGTTTCGACATAAGATGATTGACTCATGCTTGCATAAAAACTTGAAGGTAAATTGCCTGATGTCAAAGAATTGGACGATATGTGACCACAAAGAACATATCAAGTCTTGAATTACTTGGATTGTGGAGGTTACTGGCTTGGAGGATTTGGTAGAGAAACTTGATCGCCTAGGTTTTAGTTCCAACGAGATTAAGATCCTGTTGTTCCTCTACTCTAATGGGCAGCCTCAACAAGCTGATGATATTTCTGAAGCCACAGGTGTAGCTTTGACCCGTGCATATGAGTCGCTGGATATTCTCACCCAGAAAGAGTTCATTACTGTAATTCAGGGAAGACCCAGAAAATACAGGGTATTACCACCGACTGAAGCATTATCGTTGTATGTGGAACAGGAAAGGAAAAAACTTGAAGATCAGCTTCAAATGACTCAAAATATGGTAAATGAGACTCTCGAACTGGCTCAGAGCCTGTATCTAAGTAATCACACTCAAATTCAAGCTGACGAGCTAATGGTGCAATTTAAGAGTCTGGCAGATGCAGAGGAACAGACTATTCGCATCATTGAGGAAGCAGAAGATGAAGTGCTTATCTTTACTCATGTCTTCTATTGGTTCAATAAAATTGAAAATGCAATACTGAGAGCTCTTGAAAGAGGATGCAAAGTAAGAGTTCTCATGCAACCCGAAATTGAACCCGCCAAATCACTGGATGAGGTGGATCATATCACGATAGAATATTTGCAAGAACTTGGTATCGAAGTAAAGCCTCTAAGTTCTAATGAGATTATGACAAGAGGGACCATTGTTGATAGGAAGCATGTTGTTTTCGTCATTTGGGTTGATCAGCCCCGAGTAAAAGAACAACCTCGAATTTTCCGACCCCAGTTCTCTTCAAACACAGGTATCGTAGATGTATTCTATGGATATTTTGAATATCTATTTCATTCCGCTTGAGGTGTATCTGCTAAATAGAATTCAATTTTCAGTAGTAGATCCATAGCCCTGTACCACGCAAATAACCAAAGGCCTACAACAAGCAAAGATAATCCAACTTTTCCTGAGCTTATTAAGAATTGAAGGAATTTTGATTCAATATCAGGGTTGACAGGAACTATCAGTATGCCTATCAAAGCACAGAGTGCCAGAAGAATTAACCATACAATAGTTAATACGGACAGAAATGGTATATTGAATTTGATCATGCCAGGACCTCCACTCGTATGAGAAACGCTGATATCAAAGCTAGAAGACAACAGAACGCCACCAATGTAAGTAGATGTTTGATTATTTTATCCTCAGTTGTTGGAGCTCGAGCTGCAAGTAGACGCACCATGGTAATCGGAGCGCTAGGATGTCGTGAGGCATAGATGATTCCATCTTCAACCTTGACGGGCCTTTCACGCATCTCTCTTCTCTCTC
>JAEOUB010000342.1 GCA_016839545.1 Candidatus Kariarchaeota archaeon
ACTATGGTCTGGGTGGAATTGGTGTATTTGAGACATCTGCAGAAGGTCTTGGAATTGAGATTGCTACTGCTCAGAGATTTGCTCAGGGTGCTGCCGATGTCAAGACACAGCTGCAGGCTATTGCCGACTCCGGTGCCAAGATTATTGTCCTCAATGTCATTGTTGGTGATGCACAGACTGTTTTTGCACAGGCTGGAGACGTAGGTCTCACCGCCGAGGAAGGATACGTTTGGATTGGCACTGATGGTCCCACCCAAGGTGCAGTTTTCGAAGATGATGCCACAATCAAGGCCAACATGCAGGGAATGATCGGTACCGCCCCCAACAGAGGTTCTGGTGCCGTATTTGATGATTTTCTGGACATTTGGGAAGACTGTTACGGATCTGACGCTACTGAGTATGCTGGTTGTGGTGATCGAACACCCAACACTTATGCTACATTCGCATATGATGCGGTATACACCTTTGCTCGTGCAATCGATCACATGATTGAAGAGGGAAAGGACTACACCGATGGTGACCTTCTCCTCGAACACTTGTATGAGACAGATTTCACCGGTGCAACCGGTCCAATCAGTTTCAACGCAGATGGTGATCGTGAAGGTGTCTATGACATTCTTAACTTACAGGGTGATGCCTTTGAGAAAGTTGGTAGCTGGGACAAGGTTAACGGTCGACAACTAACCGGTACAATCTTTTGGAATGGTGTTGATGATACCAATATACCAGCTGACAGCAGCGGACTACCAGGATTTGGCATGTTCATCTCCCTGATGTCTCTGTTTGTGCTAGTGCCCATTCTTAGAAGAAAGAACTAATCCTGATAGAATACCAGTAATCAAGTAAATAATCTAAATAATCTCTACTTTACAAGAATCTAACCAATCTACTACTGAAACTATGACCAATTCATCTTCAGCAAATTCATTGGAACAATTTCAGATAATTCGTATTATTGATTTTGCTGGAATTTTGTATTTGTTCTGAGAGAGTCTACCATATCTGGTGAAATGATCATTGGTTCAGTGAGATTCACCAAATATCCTCTTATTGTCCTCAGAATGAATTTATGTATTTTGTAGATATTTCCAATTCTATGAGCTAATGCAATTAAGTACTAGTATCCATAACGTAACTTGATGCGAGTGATTGTAACCGGTGCATTTGGTAATGTTGGGAAATGGGTTGTCAAAGAAACCTGTCTGAAAGGTTATGAGGTCCTCGCCTATGACCTCAAAACAGATGTCACTGAGAAAAAGCAGAAGACATTATCTTCCCAGTACAATTTTCAAACCGTTTGGGGTGACCTGACTGATAGAGACCACGTCTCACAAACTATTCAGGATTTCTCACCAGAGTACATCATACATGTCGCCGCGGTCATCGCTCCCACAGCGTATGTAATCCCAAGGATAGCGTTTGATGTAAATGTCAAGGGTTCACGATACCTTATTCAGGCAGCAAGTCAGCAAGAAAATTTCAAGAAATTCATATTTGTCTCAAGTTACAGTGTACATGGTCCTCGGAATCCGAATACGACCACAGAGAAGTTAACAGGTGACACTCCTGTTAATCCACAGGACAATTACGGTTGGCACAAAGTGGCTATCGAACAGGATCTAGAAAAGAGTGATCTTGAATGGACAATTATCCGTCTTCCAGCTGTTTTCTCTGTCGATGCTGATTTTGGGACAGGATCAGAGTTCCTCACATTTGGTTTCATGTTGGATCCTGATCGTAATGAACATGCAATTGATGCTAGAGACGCAGGACTGGCTCTTGCCAATGCAGTGGAAGCAGATACAGCAGGAAGGAAATTTGACATCGGGGGCGATCCCGAACAGGGATGGTCAGGGAAGGCAAAGGATCTTCAGGGACCCCTCTTTCGTAGTAAAGGGTTATCTCCTGCACCTTTACACTACTATCGACGATCCGATCCAGAGGTAGATGAAAGCTGGTACTTTGAGGATTTCGTTGATACCGCTCACTCCCAGGAGATCCTCAAGTATCAGAGGATAACTTTTCAGGAACATTTCCAACATAATCTTGACAACCTTGGTTTCAAGAAGTATTTAATGAAGATACTCGGTCCTCTGATTAAGAGACACATAGCAGGGGCTTCCTATTTCAAAGATACAGATGAAGTCGACTCTCGTCCAGTTTGGGAAGTCGTGAAGGAAATATTTGACCTGCAACCCAACGAGGATCTAATGATTTACTAGCTATTACTATAAAACGTGATGCAATATCAGATTTCTTAAAGGAAGACAGTCCAATAGTGCTATTCGCGAGGTCTGGATAATATGCGTGTAACCATCCTATCTGACGCCTACTACCCCATTATCGATGGAGTTGTTCGTTTTGTAGATCACTTGGCTATGACACTACACCAGGCAAATTTCGATGTTACTCTGGTGATTCCAAGATTGTATTGGAAACCTCATGAAGAATACAGAGACAGGCCATACAATTTCATTTTTCTCCCCACATTACCAATCAAATTCAAGGGGTACTACCCAGCTCTTCCGTCTGGTGAACTCTACAGAGAGATACTAAAAACAGATCTGATAATCGTTAACTCCCTTGCATTCACAGCTCTGTATTCTTTGCTATTCAATCGGTATCACAGAAGTAAGGTAATTGAGTTTGTGCATGCAGATGAGCGGGTAGTCCTTGCCGAAACAGCTTCAGCACCTCGTTTCATTCTAGATCGCTTAATGAAGATCATGAAACGTATGACTCTAAATATCGATTATTTTGCTGTCGCAACAAATACCTTCCATAAGCGCACCTTGGAGTACGGTGCGAAACCAGAAACAATATTTCGAGTTCCTTTTGGGTACAAACGAAAAAACGTATCTGAGGAACAGCTAGAAGAGATCAGAAATTTGTTTGGAATAGATCCAGATAAACGTACAATTTTGTACCTAGGAAGACTCTCAGTTGAGAAAAACATTGACACTATTGTGAAAGTGATGTCCCGTTTGACAGAGGAAGATCCCAATGTGCAAGCAATAATTGCCGGTGGCGGGTATATGTATCAATCCATCAAAAATCATCTTGAGAAGACGGATTCTTCGATCATTCTCACTGGTTTCATACCTGATGATTATCTACCTCCACTTTACAGTATTGCTGATATTTTCTATTCTCCATCAAATCACGAGGCTCTTTGCTTCACTGTAATTGAAGCAATGAGTTACACCACCATCCCCATATTAAATGGAAAGTTCAGAGAAAATGAGCTAAATACGGGCAACTCAATCCAACTGGATGATATCTATAATGTCGAAACAACGGTTCATATTCTTAAGGACCTCATAGCCGATGAGCAACGAATTGATACTCTTAAGGAAGCAGTAACTGAAACTGCTGCCATTTTCACATGGAAACGTTTTGGAGAGGTTTGGGTCAACAAAATCCATGAGATATTGATCTAGTACCGCCGATTATGAGACTTATACTTGAAGATCAGATCTCTCATCCGTTCCCCTTCTAGCACACTCTTGTTCTCAACCTCTTCTTTCATAGAAAGAGGATAGATAAAAAATACAGAACCATGTTTATTGATTATATCTACCAGAGGCAAATTCAGGTCTTCAATAACAGTAACATTTTCTCCGACAACTGCGACAATTACATCTGTTTCCTGTTCTTCTAGTATTTTGGAGACATAGCTGAAGAATAGTGTCGCTTGGGATCGTGCATCAAATTTTACTTTCACTTGACTTATCAGACTTTGAGTCTGAGGGATAATGGTAATTTCAACTAGCCCTTCCAAGTCTACCTCCCAGCTTTGAGCCCGGATCTCCATCAAATCATCCATAACATCATTGAATTCCTCAGTCGGAGTTTGCTGGATTTGTTGAGGCGCGGCAAATTCTGTGAAATTAACATTCGGCGCGGCGGTGTCAGTTTTTACAGGCATCAATTTGAAATACAGACCATATTGCTGTACAATGTCATTTACTGCAACTTGAGTACTTGCAATTGGAAAACCCAGTGATGACTTCAACTCTATCCTGGATCTGTCAAAATTGAAACTAGTGCAAAGATGAGAGATGACTTCTTCAAATTGAGCCTGACCTTCAATTTCATATGATACGCTGTCCTGAAATTCGTCTGTTACAATCAGGAATGTGAAGGTGAATTTTGCCACTATGCTGGTCAGTCATATTTCAGTATTAAAATCTTGATACTCCCTTCTCGCCTAATATGGTCATTGACTGTCTATACTAGCAAATTTATACGAAGTCGTCAAGGGTTATATGTGGACAAACAGGAGGTAGTTGATGCCCTACAATTTCATTCCACTACCCTAACGGCTCGATTAGCCAATGGGGAAGATATTGGGTTTATGCTCGGCCAGGAGAAAATCTATGAGCAATTTCTAGGCCAATGGACTGAAGATGAACATCTGCAGGCATTCAAAAACCCGTCTCTGGTACAGATCCTAGTTCAAGATGGAGACAGGACAATTGGATATCTGATTCTCCAAGGACTGACTTCCCCCACCAAATCACTGGAACTCGCCAGAATATCGGTGACAGACCCAGGGCGTGGCTATGGTAAGGCAATTATCAACTCAGTTAAGAAGTTGACATTTGATACACTAGGTTTTCATCGATTGTGGCTGGACGTCATTGATTACAATACCCGTGCATTCGAAACGTACAAGCAACTAGGGTTTGTTCTGGAAGGCACATTACGAGACGCTGACTTGTATCAAGGCAAGTATCACGATATGCATATCCTTTCTATTCTAGAAAATGAATATCATTCTTAATTACGACGTCTCAATAGAACAAAAATAGCAAATGGAGCTATCACCAAGGGAAAACTGGTAGACGATCCAACCGAGGGTCTAGGGCCATCCCGGATTGTGATAGACAGGAGATCGACCCAGTCATCCTCATAGAATTCATCTCCGTAGAATGTTTCCTCATAGAAATCTGCTGCAACTAGGATAAAGAGTAAATCAGGAAAATCATTTGTAATGACAAAATCCCAATAGACTTCAACACCTTCTCCATCATAGATGATGTCCAATCCTGTATAGAAGGAGTCCTCAAATACAGTAAAACCTCCACTATCCTCTCCACGTATCCATAGTTCAATATCATAGAATGAATAGGAATCGAATCCAAAGAAATCCACAACTAGTTCCACGTCAATATCTAGCGTCTCCCCGATATAGTAGGTGGAATAACCAGCTGTTGCTGTGTAATAGTATTCACTTCCATCAAATGTGATGAATGTTACAGATTCACGATAATAACCCGATGTGATTGAGGGCATCAGAAGAAGGATGAGAAGCATAATAACTAGTTTTCTCACAAGGATAGGACTGATGTATTCAATATAAGGATAGTTTGCTCCAAATGTAGAATTGATACTCTTCAGATTCTGAGATTGGTCAATCGTACCTTTGCAGACCATAACCTCAAATATTGAGCACGGAATAATTCACTTGATTTCAGTGAAAGTAGGAGACGTAGATATCTCGGATGATTACTTGGTAGTCAATACTATAGACTCAGTTCTTGAAGTGGCTAAATTTTTGAAAAAAGAAGGAATTCCGGACGCTGTCGTTGTTGATGATAATGACAAGGTAGTGGGGATAATTGATGACTATGTACTAGTCACAGAAGTCCTGGCTGAAGGTAAGGATGTCAATGAGACAAATGCTGAGGATGTAATGCTAACTCCACCCATGGTCACTGTGGATACTGATCTGACCGAGGTTGAGGAGATTTTGGACAAAGAGGACGTTACCTTGCTTGCAGTGGTTGATGAAAATGATGAATTGCTTGGTGTTGTGACAATTATGGATGTACTGGAAGGATTGGCCAAAGCACATGAGCCCTCAGGCGGACTGTTTAGCTTCCTGAGGAATCTCTTTTAGGTGATATCATGAGAAGAGGAGGCGGCTCAAGAGGAGGATCACGAGGAGGTTCACGGGGTGGATCTCGAGGTGGCTCACGGGGTGGATCACGAGCAAGCAGACCGAGATCTTCATCTCGCAGGGTCTCCACTAGCAGACCTTCAAGATCTTCATCTAGACCGAGGTCTACCCGAATGACATCATCAAGACCCAGAGGTGGAGTCAGTGGGGTACGGCGAACTCATTCTCGACATTATGGAGCTCCAAGAATTCATAATAGACGAATGTTGAGGTATAACAGGAGATATCGGTATGATCCCTACTATGACAGACGGGACTATTACTACTACAACAACCGAAACAGATACTACCATGAGACAGATTTTCTCTCGAATATTGTAGGGATACTAGTTATCCTATTCATTGTCATGATCATTCTTTTTGCATTCTAGGCACTCTACTGTGATTCTATTTTTTTAGTGTCCAACCCTAAAATGCCCTATGAGCTATGCTTGGGATAAATTTACACGCAAAATCTACATCAAGGCTCCAATTGAGCAAGTATTTCGAGCATGGACCGGGACACAAGAGATAACCTCCTGGTTCATCAAGGAATGCCGATACACAGGTCCAGGTGGCGAACATCATCATTATGCCCAGATTGGGGATGATTACTACTGGAGGTGGCATCAAGATCTTGAGACTTCGGGAACAATATTAGATGTAGTCCCAAACGAGCTATTTGCATTCACTTTTGGTAGAAAAGAGAAAGATTCAGAAGAGTATGTGAGAGTAGAAGTTGTGTTTGGCAATGATGAGAAGGAGAGTTGGTATACTCTTACCCAATCAAATATGGGGGGACCGGATCTAGATCGTGCACAGTATCATCTGAGTTGCAATATGGGATGGAGTTTTTTCATGACAAACATGAAAGCTCAGTTTGAGCATGGGGCGGACCTAAGGGAACTCGATCAGGACAGAGCCTATGAGACTCGAGCTATGTCACTCTAGACGAAATTAACCTAATGATCATTCATGAGTGGATTCTGTTTCACCAATTTATACCAGTTCTACGAGTTTATCGAAAGTAATATTCTGACAGATTGATATTTTAACGTTGATCATCCATGTAATTATTGTGAATAATTCATCCATTTAACAACGTTTATCTTAGTTCCAAAGAGGCGAAACAAAGTGACATCTTCTTTTCGTGTCCTAGGGTATTGTTTAGTGATCCTTCTCAGTCTTGCAGTTGTAAACACAGCACAGGCTGCATTACCATCTACTTTTACTTTCGAAGACCCGATAGGAGATGCAATTTATGCAAATTATGTTGGACCCTCAGAGACAGACTATGAAATATCAAATTTCTCAGATTTCTTTGCGGATATTGTCTCAGTTGGTTACACTCTTGACCGTGCACTTCAGCAGCTTACCTTTACAATTTCTTTTACCGATGTTCCGATAGTTGACTCCAATGCATATTACACTATGAACATGGAATTTGAAAGAGGAACCGACCGTATCGCCTTCCGTACATTCTACGGAGAGCCTGGTTTTGCTGACAGAGTTTCTGTTGCCAGTGTTGACATTTACACTTTTTTTGACAATCAGATAGGTGGAGAGATTCAGGCTACTGATGTTACAGTTCTTGAAAATTCAATAAATTGGGTCTTTATACCAACAACCTTGGAAGATTTATCAGCTAATTTCGATGATCCTGATCTTGAACTTGTAAAAGTCTCTGCTGAAAGTGAATATGCACTGAACGGGTCAAGATTATTTGCTGAGGAAGGTGACTATTATGAAGATAATTTCTTCTTGACATCATTCGACTTTTCAGGACTAATCACCAATACAGACCTCATCTTGGGTCTCTTTGATCCACTTGCTTTGTTTGCTTATTTCGGAATTCCATTTCTTTGGATCGTTTTCAAGGTTATACGGAGGTTACAGGAATGACTACTCAATTGAAATCAATGTATATTGTCGGTGAAATCGACGAACCTGTCGCATTCGAGAGAGTCTATGGGAGAATTATTGACATCCTCACCACTCTGCTTGGTATCGGGATATTTGGTCTAGCAGTGCTTGTTTATCTCTTCTCTGCAGGATTAATGACTATCCCAGGGTTGAGGAGCCAATTCGCAGACTGGGGTTTCGTAAGTCTAGTAGTTGCTATTTTGTTGTTCCTAATATCTGCCTACTTCAGGAATCGAGGTTTTATGCGTATTATCAACGGTTATCAATACTTGACAGTACAGCATTTCCTTGGTAAGCGAACTCGCATTTTCAAACCAGAGGTCTATGCAGTTTCAATTCGCTTTGAATCCGCAGTTGGTGGTCTCATTACCTTACTTCCATATGCTTACCTGAGTACGTATAATCGGACATACAAAATTCCCATTTACAAATTCAAGGAAATGCACCTCCTCTACAATTACTTCTCACAGATTGGTGATATAATACAGGATGAATTCTACTCAGTTGTTCAAACGAGTGAAGTGTCACAGGTCTCTCTTCTCCGGCGGATTTGGAAAAGCAGAACTGGGCGTATTGGACTACTAATCGTCATTGTCTATCTATTTTTTGCATTATGGGGAGGAGTCTCAATTATCCTCTTTCCACCAAGTACCTTCTACAAGACGGGTTTCTTCCTGAAAAATCCAGAGTTATCTTATTCTTTCCTACCCGAGTATACAAGCCGATCAATCATTTATCTTCAACCTAATGCTCTCTTTCTGTTCGGTACTGATTTCTTTGGTCGAGATGTCTTCGCTAGATTGGTGTTTGGGACATTCCATAGCATTGCAGTTGCTCTGATTGCCTCCTCAATATACGTCACTCTATCAATGGTCTTCGGTTACATTTCAGGTCTCAGCAGAGGTGTACCACGAACAATCATTTCCCGTGGAGGAGATCTTCTGCTTAGCTTTCCTCCCATTATCCCTCTGATAATTGTAGCAACATTTGTATCAGGGTTGACATTGCGGGACCAGGTTCATTATTACTACTATGTTTTTGGCTTCATGGCAATGCTCACCTGGCCTCAGGGTATGAGACTCCTGCAAACTCAAGTAAAAGCTCTATTAGAGGAAGAATACCTGGCTGCAGCTAGACAACTGGGGGGGTCTCCTCTCTATCTGTTCCGAACCCACCTTTTCCCAAAAACACTCCCAACGGTGGTCTATTTGTTTGTCTTCAGTGCAACTGATACTATCATTGCGATGACCATGCTTGGTTTGATCGGTCTGGGTTTGGGTTCAACACTTACATGGGGCAGTGATATCGAACGTGCCATCACTTTTGCAGACATCACTCCCTTGGAACATTGGTGGACTTTCATATTTCCAAGCATCTGGATCTCATTAATCATCATCGGACTCCTCTTGTTGTCTGATAGTTTAAGGGACATTACACAGGCAGGAGGTACAAAATAATGCGGTTCGGATTATACTTCATTCTCCGTGTATGGGGACTTCTCCTTCAGTTATTTGGGGGATTAGTGCTCATTTTCTTCCTATTCAATATCATCCCGTACGACCCAGTTGGAGTATTCCTCTTCAATTTTGCACCGAGTTCAGATGCAGAACGTGAACTTCTTGTTCAGTCATTGCGAGCACAATGGGGACTGGACAAGCCATTACTTGCCCAGGTGGGGTCATTTCTTACAGAATTGGTACAAACAGGTTCTTTAGGTGAATCTTGGTATGGAGGTAGTGTCAATGACCTGCTCAAAGAGAACCTGATATTCAGCCTCTTCATGTTGATCATGGTAACAATTGCATATATTCCACTCAGTATTCTACTTGGTGTGTCAACCGCCAGACGGAATCGTAGATTCTATGATTTTCTGGTGAGAGTGATTACATCAATTTTCTATGGTGTCCCCTATTACATCATTGCAGTCCTTGTCCTGACCTTTGGTCAAGTTGAATTTTCTGGTGATCCAAGCTCTTTCTTCTCTTATTTCCCTGAAATTTTCATCCCTATTGGAATAACTATTCTTGTCTATACCAGTTTCCAATACCGTTTGGTCAGATCTGAATTGCGACTAATTCTCAGAAAGAATTACATCAGAACTGCATATGCAAAGGGACTCAGCGACCGAGCAGTAATCTACAGACATGCCATACGCAATGCCCTTCCACCAATTGTCCTGAGTTTTACTATCACAATCCCTCTTACTATTTCCACTCTTGCAGTTCTCGAGTATCTCTTCGGATTTCCCGGTATTGGTAATCTGCTTGTGGATGCTGCGAGAAATCTTGACTGGGGTGTGATTATTGGAATTTCTGCGGTATTTCTCTTCATCAACAGTGTTCTCACTTTCGTCGCCGATGTGGTGGTACAGTTAGTAACACCTGAACGATCGTAAATTAATTCTTTATCAGTGATAGAATGAAATATTATATGTGATCGGCTACGCTCATGATACTCACCAGAGAGAGTTTCAGGTCTGTACTCATGTAAGGCGAGATGATGATGCCGATTTCTGTCAGATATTTACCGGTGTGGGAATAGAATACAAGATCGCGTGCTTTGATTGTAGTTCCCATTATGATGAGAGGACTGATCAATTCTTCGAGGTATCAGAAACCGAATTCAACAGAATTGCAGAGAATATCGAAAATCCCTTTCAATGGGAACGAGCCATAGGTAATCCAGAGATCCTGATAACCGATGATCTGATTTTCAATCGGCAGGAAATACCCTTTGATGGTCTCGGAGTTAGAAATCGAATCATACAGGTTTGTGGTGATAAATCCTCCAGTTCGGTTCTCGTGGTAGTGGAAGACAGACTGTATAGTCGGCTCGATTTTACTAGTATCAGATTTGTAGAGATCGCACAGGGGTCGATTCAATCCATCCTCGAGATTACAGATAATACTATTTCACAGATCTCAGGGATGGATTTCACCAAGGAGGTATCTCTCCAGTATGATTCCAAGGCAGGATTGATTGTGGTTGCCAATACCTATGGTGAGTTCGCTTATGTCCTCACAACTTCTGGTGAGCTGAAATTATCTACCTCTAGGGGTAAGTACCAGATTAAACATAGCGTCTTTCCTCTTTTTCTCTTTGAGCACAATTCGGTATATTATCTGATTCATGGTTCAGATTGGAACAGGTTGGATATCAGTAATATTGAGACAGGCGATATAATCACTGCACGACAGGTGTCAGACAGTTTCGACTACTTTCATGGTAAGCTTTTGCTCTCTCCTAATCATACATGGTTGGTAAGTGATGGGTGGGTGTGGGCACCAGTTGGGATGGTGACATACTGGACTCTCGATAGGTGGTTCCAAGATCCAGGTACCCCAGAATCGAGAGATGTGGTGTATTCTCTTGCTGGCAGAGAAGAATGGGGAATGGGACTGTGTTGGTATTCAGATACCAAATTACTGGTTGTTGGGTATGGTACCTTGGACTCAATCTATCATGGCGTCAGTTTAGTGGATCTAGAGAACAATCAGTTTCACGGGTGGTTTCCAGGACCCACAGGTGAGATATCATACCATCTGGAGTCTGATCTCCTAATCAGTATGGAGTCTGACAGTTTCTCACTTTGGAAGCTATCTACTGGAACTAGGAGATTTCACAGGGAAAATATTCGTCCCTTGTTACTACATCAAGATTGCATTTATTTTACCGAGGATGATCAGCTTTTCAGGTTCTCATTGAAGGTATCTCCTACCTAGGATCAATCTGTTTCGATCTCAATTCTATTTATCAAACTTCAATTATGTACACAGGATGGATTTCTAGATAACCAGAGCTTTGTACCAAATATAGCTATACATATAGTAAAAATACTATTATAATATAACAATA
>JAEOUB010000343.1 GCA_016839545.1 Candidatus Kariarchaeota archaeon
GCCAGCGGGTTCTCCAGATACCTCTGTATCGCACGGCGCAGCGGTCGGGCACCAAAGGAGGGATCATAGCCAATTTCTGCAAGATACTCCTTGACAGCATCGCTGACGGTGATCTCCAGGTTCTGGGATCTCAGACGTCGTGCCAGATCGTTCAGCTGGATATCGACAATATCTACCATCAATGACTGATCAAGGGCATTGAAGATGACAATCTCGTCAATTCGGTTGATAAATTCCGGACGTACATGGTTTTTCAGCTGCTCCATGACCACATCCTCCACCTGCTCGTAGGGCTTACCCTCCAGGGTCATATCCTGGATCTCCTTGCCTGCAATATTGGAGGTCATGATGATCACGGTATTCTGGAAATTGACCACTCGACCCTTGGAATCGGTGAGACGACCATCATCCAGGATCTGCAGGAACATGTTCCATACATCTGAGTGAGCCTTCTCAATCTCATCCAGCAGGATAACACTGTAGGGCTTTCGCCGTACCTGTTCTGTCAGCTGCCCCCCATCATCATAGCCGACGTAACCGGGCGGTGAGCCAATCAGTTTGGAAACACTGTGGCGTTCCATGAATTCAGACATGTCGAGACGTATCAGCATGTCCTCGGAGTCAAACAGGAACTCTGCGAGTGATTTGGCCAGCTCGGTCTTGCCCACACCGGTGGGACCCAGAAAGAGGAATGAACCGATGGGACGTTTTTCCGGGGATAGTCCTGCACGACCTCTTCTGACGGTATTGGACAGCAGATCGATGGCCTTGTGCTGACCCCTGACCCGTTTCTCCAGCTGATGTTCCATGAGCAGTAGCTTGTCCTTCTCCTCCTGCAATAATCTCTGCACGGGGATACCGGTGATCTGACCCACTGTCTGAGCAATATCCTCCTCGGATACCTCCTCTCGAAGAAGTGAACCCTGCTGCTGTTTTTGTACCAGCTCAGATTTCAGGAGAGCCATCTCCTCGTCAATCTCGGGCAGCTGGCCGTATTTGATACGTCCAACCCTTTCAAAATCCGCAGCACGCTCTGCAAGCTGCATCTGTATCTTCAGCTCCTCCTGCTCCTCTTTGAGTGCAGATATCTTGTCAATGATCTCTTTCTCGGCATCGTATTTCTCACGCAGGATGGACAGTTGCTCCGTCTTCTCCTCCATCTTGTTCTCAATTTCTTGCAAACGTTTTTGCGAGACTGCATCCGTCTCACGCTTGACCTGAGATCGCTCAATCTCCAACTGACGTATCTCCCGCTCAATCTCATCGAGCTCTGCAGGCATGGACTGGAGCTCCATGGATATCTTGGCAGCAGATTCATCAATGAGGTCAATTGCCTTATCTGGCAGGAATCGGTCTGAGATGTAGCGATCGGATAGTGTGGCAGCAGCAATCAGTGCCTCATCCTGGATACGGACTCCATGGTGCACCTCGTAGCGTTCTTTGAGGCCTCGTAAAATTGAGATTGTCTCAGCCACTGTGGGCTCATCCACAGGTACGGGTTGAAATCGACGTTCCAGGGCTGCGTCCTTCTCAATATATCGGCGATACTCATCAAATGTAGTGGCACCTATGGCATGGAGTGTTCCCCGTGCCAGTGCTGGTTTTAACAGGTTTCCTGCATCCATGGCTCCCTCTCCGGTGGCACCAGCTCCCACAATGAGGTGGAGCTCATCGAGAAAGAGGATGATATTGCCATGAGATGCCTCGATCTCGTCGACAACAGATTTGAGCCGTTCTTCAAATTGACCGCGGTACGAAGCACCTGCAATGAGAGCGCCCATATCGAGTGCCAGTACCTCTTTGCCCTTGAGAGATGTGGGTACATCCTCGGCAGCAATCCGAAGTGCCAGTCCCTCAACGATTGCAGTCTTACCGGTTCCCGGCTCTCCTATGAGGACAGGATTGTTTTTTCTACGGCGTGATAGCACATGGATCGTCCGTCGAATCTCCTCGTCTCGACCGATGACAGGGTCGAGTTTGCCCTCCTTTGCAAGTCGGGTGAAGTTGAGGGTATACTGTTCCAGCGCCTGGTATTTCTGCTCGGCGTTCTGATCGCTGACTTTATGGACACCACGAATATCTGCGGCAGCCTCACGCAGGGTCTTATCGGTGATACTGTAGGGTGAGAGCAGGGCTTTGAGGTTCTTGGATTTGGCCACAAGTCCCAGTAACAAATGGTCGATGGCAGTATACTGGTCTCCCATTTGTGTGGAAATATTCTCAGCCTCAGCAAACGCCGATCTAAGGTCAGCCGAGATTCGGGGTTCTGAGCCGCCCTCGACTTTGGGCAGTTTTGCCAGTGCCTGTGAGAGCTGTACCTGAAGCTGTTGTGTATTGGCCCCCGCTTTTTGTAATATGGAGGTGGGGATGCCATCCTCGGTGAGCATGATCGTTAGAAGATGCTCGGGCTCGAGGTTGGGATGCTGTGAGCGGGTGGCAAGTGAGAGTGCTGATTGGATGGCTTCCTGAGATTTGGTGGTATAGGTGTTGAAGTTGACCATATTGTGTGTTTCACCTGCAGAGTTCTAGTAATGAACTTTTAGTACTATACCTATATGTGCATAGTATATATATAAACCTGTCCCTCCGAGAAATTGTTGCACCACCCACTCTCCTCCAACATTTACCTGTTTGACTGACCCCTCCCCATTCACCCATCCCAGATCCATGATGGGTCTCACCAACCAGCTATTCTATCCTCAATCAAACTTTGATAAATATTATAGCAATTTCTCAAGTTCTACCACAGCACTCACCCTAGATTAATAAGACAACCCCGCAAATGCATCTCGTATATTTAGAGAGGTACTGTAACTATGACCCAACCTGGATTTGATCGATCGATCGACGTGGAATTCTCTCCCAAGCCACGTGTGGCACTCTACGTGGATGGCAATTATCTATTGGCCGTAACTAGGGCACTTAACATAAAACTCGATGTGGAGGCTTTCTTCACTGCTATCACCAAAGATGCCTACCGGCTGAGGACGTACTGGTTCTCGGCACTGGAATCCTCTCTTGATCGCAACAACAACGCCTATCGCTTCCTCGATCGATTGCGCTATATTCCCCGAACCAAGGTCTACGTGGGCAGGATGACCAAGCGGTCCCATGGACACTATGAGACGGCACTGAGGACCGATGCCGGCATCTCTCTTGGCATTTCCATGCTGGAGCTGGCGCAGACAGGCACGATTGATGCCATCTACATTGTTGCTGCAGATCCAGAATATGTTCCCGCACTACGGGCAGTGCAGAAGCTGGGCCTGCTGGTCAAGTTAGTATATCCAACCAATCTTGATGACCGTTCCCTTGAAATCCACCCGGATCTGCTGAAAAATGTTGATGAGCGAATCCAGATATCATCGGCTGAGATGCTCAACTACGAGTATATCAGCAACTACCAGGATGACACAGATAAGGACAGTGACTATTCTGATTTTGGTGACGAAGTCGATGACGATGTCGATGTCGATGATCTTGAGGTGATGGAGGAAGAGGTGGACCTTGATCTCAGTCCACAGGATCCCAAGCCCTTGTCAGCACAGGTTGATGAATACGAGGATTGAATTTCCTGTAGATCCCCTGAACCAACTACTCATAATCAATTTATATGACCAACTA
>JAEOUB010000344.1 GCA_016839545.1 Candidatus Kariarchaeota archaeon
ACTGTGATTGCCTTCAAAGGATATGCCAATCGGTTCTTTGATGAGGTGGTTGAGGCTATCGCAGATGGCCTTTTTGCTGGAGGTACAAAGGATCATATTAAAATAAGAACCAGAGAGATCATTGACGCAATTGACCAGCTACCATCCAAACTGAAAAAAGAACGGAAGGAACGAACTCCCGAGATTGTCGAGGAGAGGAAAGAGAAACGTCTATGGAATATCAAAAACAAATTTATCAAACTCGTTGGATGGATTTGGCAGGTTATTTCATTCCCCTTCATGGTCATCTACAAATCAGGCAGATGGATTGCCCGACGTTTTGTTCAGACAGATTCCGAAGTCCCCACAGAAAGTTTTGAAGAAGCTGTGGCCCATACAGCACTGGTTGCAATCTATGACGAGCTGTTCAAACGACTGGTTATGCAGCAGGGTGTCTCAATGGCTTATTAAGAAACGAATTTGAGTAATTCTCTGAATCTATCGAAACTATCCTTGCCCTTCCCCAGATCAGGATCAACCTCCAATTCTCTTACGGTATTCACAAGATTCTTCAGTGTGGCAATATGTCCGTCTCGTTCCCACTGGCCAGAAAGTAATCTCTCATCATCTTCTGCAAAATCCAGAGCACTCACCTGAATTGCAAAGAGAGACTTGAGCACAGGCCTGATAACTCCATCAACTTTGTGACTGTCATATTTTCTGGTCGATTCCTTGAGAAATACCATAATCGATGAGATAGGATATATCTTATCCTCGCTGAGAGGGGCTTCCATGAGGCTATCCACCCAAACCGACAGATCTACCAACGTTTGAAAGAAAGAGCTATCTAGTTGAATGTTCTCAACTCTGCTGATGGCAATCTCAGGATCAGGGCTAAAATCAATAGGGAGTGATCCTTTGAAAAGATACAGGGAATTATCAAGCTTCGTTTCTACCTGAATTGATCCATCATCCAGCCGTAGTATTCGGTGATTCCCCATTCCATCTTCCCAATGATCTTCTTCGGAGTCATAGCCACGGGCTCGAAATTCACAGGAATTGGTAATTTTCAGTACTGCCGCGAATCTAGCCTCAGTACTCTCTACTGTCTTTTCAAGTAGCAGGGATTTTCCCTTTAACCACGAGAGACCGGCATCCACTCCCATCAGCTCAATTCCGATCAGATCTGCAGGTCCTGAGTAGATGACCTCCACGAAACTGGAAGTATCAGTAACGCTATCCAAACGTATAGAGAATAGCTCAGGGTTCATATCTTTTCAGGGTAGGTCTAGTTTTAGAATGAATTGCTTTCCCGGTGGTCAGATGAATGAAGCGAAATAATCAATCCAACCAAAGGTGTCAGGACTGTCTGTCTGAAGACCCACATCTCGTTTGTGTTTGAACAGAGCGATGGCGAACAAAATCACCGGAAGTATCCATGCGAGAGAAAGCAAGATATAGGCCACGATTGCTTTAGTTGCCAAAGGTCCTGAGGCTCCTAGTGCCTGAAAGAAATTGAAACCGGTATTGAGTTTCACAGAATGAAAGAAACCTGGTGAAATCACAATGGTAAGTGGCCAGATCAATCCAAAAAGAGCGTAAAAAGCTGCCACTCTATCCCAGGGGAGATATGCACCCATAGCCTCACCAACAGGTGCCATCAGATATCCTGACATGTAGAATGTGATGGTAGGGCTAACTATGGCAAATACTGCGTAAATAGGCAGGAAATAGCGACGTGTGTTAACCTTGCTATCGACCATATGTCTCATTTTGCATCCATATTCAAAAATGATAGCTTAGAACAATAGAATTAATAGCCAGCCAATAGTCCCGTTACCTGTGTCTGCGGAGGATCGTTACCAGATGGCATCAGATGCCATGGATCCCGCATATCTGCAGCAGATACGTGATTATTACGAAACTTGGACCGGATCGAACCTGATTTCATTGAAACATCGTACTATCAAGATATTGGTTCGGTCTCTCTCTGATCCTGAGATCAGGTGGTATCATTTTCATCAACTGATAAATAAACGCAGAATATACAATGACGGTTTTTCAGAGCAGATCAGGGATATAATGGCACTGGATCTTATTCCTCTTCGAATCTTCCAAGGCTGTGTTGAATGGTTGGCCCCAAACGAAGTAAACCGCAGTTCATCTCCCCGGATGATATCCTCGGGTTTCATCCCTGTAGAGAATGATGATGATCTTAAAACTTCACTGAAGACTGCCCAGCTCATGAGGGAACTTGAACCCAACTCCTCTTTCATATTCTCAGGCAACAAATCAATCCATACCTGGATTTATTCACAGTCTCCCACATTGTCTGATCGAGAGTTAGCTCACGCTGATTTGAGAGAAGCAGCTGAGCTCAAATTCAGAAAATCATACTTCAAGAAGATACAGAGGAAAATTCCGTATGAACTCGATTCCCGTATTACACAGGATACGAGAAGAGTGGTTCCTATCCCCGGAAGTTTGAATGCATTTACCGGCAGAGTTGTAACCATCCTTGACTCAATCGCTGAGATAAGTCCTGAGGAGATCATCAGGCAAAGTGCAGTTGTAGGATGGGATCAATTACCAATTTCAGTGTTTAAATAATCAATTGAGTAAAGAAGAGTATTACCACCGCCTTCCAGTCGGTGGCTGGTGTCACACTTCTCCCCTTCACAGGGGAGATTCTTTTCTAGTCCGTGTCAGAGGAATAATCCAAATAAGACAATGCCTCCTGATGGCTTTATGGAAGTTCCCTCATCCGTTCCTCGAGCAACGCAACGAGTTCAACTCGCCATACTTGGTGATGGATTGGTGGGAAAGACCGCAATTCTTCGCCATCTCAAGGGACTCCCCTTTGATACCGAGTATCGTATGACAGTCGGGGCTGACTTTGTTGTCAAGAGAATGACGTACAAAGATGTAGATTTGTCAATACAGATCTTTGATGTGGGAGGTCAACCCCAATTTGCACCTCTGCGTAGCAGGTATTATGGACAGGCGCAGGGTGTCATCATAGTTTTCGATTTAATGCGTCGTGAGACATTTGAACATATACCTACTTGGCTGGATGAGGTTCTCCAGATCAACAAATACAAATTCTTACCCCTGATGCTTGTCGGCAACAAGGAGGATTTGGGCTCAGATACCGAATATCAGGTAGTTCAGCATCAGATCGATGAGTATGTGGAGATCCTAAGGAATTGGGGTCAGCAATACGATCCAAATTTCTTTGTCGTGTACAATGAAACCTCGGCAAAAACAGGATATAATGTTGAAAACTGCTTCCTTGG